>CAZRES010000064.1:0-16853 GCA_964598885.1 uncultured Desulfobacteraceae bacterium
TTCTTAACGACCCTTACTCACCTTACCACTATCTAGTTTTCAAAGATCAGGGACCCGGCCAGTTTGACCAGGGCACGCTGCTTGTCGTCGAAAATTGATCCCCAGCGACAATTTGTAAATCTAACTTTATTTGTTCTTTATGTCAAGATAAATTTTGCCTGAATCCTGTTTTTTTATTTGCTCCGGAAGCCTGAAAAAACGAGACTCGTGCAAAGCAGGATTGAGGGGTTCTATACTCCGTGCCGGCTCATGTCAACCATTAATTTTAAAAATCCGAAATTACTTTTGCGTCCTCCTCCAGACACTGCTGCGATGATCCATCACCAGATATTTCAAAAGAAGTCCATGGTGGATATAACATTTTGAATCGATGCGCAAATGGAAACAAGCTTTTCATGTTCAAGCCCGGCATTTATCCTGAAGCCGGGTTTTTCGAACCGGCCGCCTATCTTTGGGTAAAAAATTGGCAGATGCGGTCTACCACATATTCCAGCTGTTCATCCGTGAGTTCCGGATAAACCGGCAGAGCAAGGGTATGCTCCGCGGCCCGCTCGGAGACCGGAAAGTCGCCTTTTCGGTAATTGAGATACGCGAAACATTCCTGTAGATGAAGAGGAACGGGATAATAAACTTCATTGCCGATATTCTGGTCGGTCAGAAACCGCCGGAGTTCATCCCGATCGCTTTTTACCGTGATGACAAATTGATTGTAAATATGGCGATTCTGCTTTTCCACCGGGCAGGTGACGATCCCGTCCAGCCCCATGTGTTGAAAAAGTTGTCGGTATTTTCGGGCGTTTTCCTGACGGGCCGCGGTCCAGTCATCCAAATATTTCAACTTAATGGAAACAATGGCGGCCTGGAGGGCGTCAAGCCGGAAATTGCCGCCGATCTTGCCGTGATAATATTTCGGGTGGCCGCCATGGACCCGTAAAATCTTCATTTCCTCATATATGGCCTCGGAACCGGTTGTCACTGCCCCACCGTCGCCGAATCCGCCCAGATTCTTGGAAGGAAAGAAGCTAAAGCAGCCCACATCGCCCATGGCTCCGGCGCGCCGGCCCTTGTATTCAGCTCCGATGGCCTGGGCCGCGTCCTCAAAGACCATAATCCCGTATTCCCGGGCCAAATCGCTGATGGGGTCCATGTCCGCGCACTGCCCGTAAAGATGGACCGGCATAACGGCCTTGACGGTTTTGCGCTCTTCTTCCGGCATTTCTTCCAGGCATTTTCGGATCCGGGCCGGATCAATATTATAGGTATCGGGTTCGATGTCCACGAAAACGGGCCGCGCCCCCATCCGGCTGATGGAGCCGGCCGTGGCAAAAAAGGTATAGGGCGTCGTGATCACGCGATCTCCCGGACCGACGCCGCCGGCCATCAAGGCCAGCAACAGGGCGTCGGTACCCGAGGATACGCCCAGGGCATGGGGCGTCTCGCAATATTGCGCGATGCCGGTTTCCAGTTTTTCCACGTGGGGTCCCAGGATAAAATACTGGCTCTCGTAAATTTCCTCGGTGACCGCCAGACATTCTTCCCGGATGGACCGGTACTGAGCTTTTAAATCAAGCAGGGGGACCTTCATGAGCGCATTGTCCTTTCCATATCTGCCATATCTGATTTTTCATTGATCACGGATAGCGGTTCCCACATAGGTGGTGCTGATTTCGGAAAATACCGGCGCGAGAACGCTCTGATAATCATACGAAATACTGATGTCTTTTATGCCGGTGACCCGGTCGCCGTACAACCGTCGGGCCTCGTTCCAGAGCAGGGCTTCTCCCTCCTCACCTTCCACAATAATGCCCATGATGCATCGGGAATAGCCGACAGCCATGACAATGCCCAGCACTTCGTAATCTTTGGATTCATAGCGGGTGACGGTCTGGGCCATACTGCCGTAGGGACTCCGGCTCCGCTCCATATATTCCATGTAACCTGCGCAGCCGCTTAACGTAAAGATTACCATCGTCATCAAAACAAATATAAGTGCCTTTATTCGGATGTTTTGCATTTTACCGGCCTCCTTACTCTGATTTCTTATGGATTCACAACCATTCTTGCTTGCACTGTTAATGCGAATGTTTTTTGGGCCCACCCTTGGATTTTCCGGAAAAACGCCTTCCCCGCTTCGGGGGGGCGGCCGTAATCGGCGCACAGCAGGTATGCAAGGCATGATATCCCAGTAAACGCCGCAACTCACGCCGCAGGGAAAGGCCGACGCCGAGGGAAAACCGATCCGGCAATTCAATAATGGTTTCGGTTTTTTCCGGAATAACCAGATGAAGATATCCCCTGCATTTGCCCGGATGCTGAACCAGCATGTCGCGCAGTTGTTCCAGCGACGCCGCGTCCGTCCGGGAGGCGTCAATGGTGACATGGATGCTGGCGGTCCAGGTTTCCTCGGCTTTTTCGATCCCGATAATACTGTCGGCGGTGATTTTTACCGATTGTTCATTTTTTTCCACCTTACCCTGCACAATCACCGGCTGATCATCGGTAAGCAGATCCTGGACCTGGAAAAAAACCGAGGAAAACACGGTGATTTCCATTGAACCGTGCATATCCTCCAGTTCAACAAACGCCATGGGATCGCCTTTTTTGGTGGTAATCCGCTTGACGTTGCGCACCATGCCGCCGACGCGCACCATGGCGCCGTCCTTGATCCCGTCTTCGGTCAGGTTAATGGCGTCGGTATTGGCAAATTTTGCCAGCACGTCCTGATATTGATCCAGAGGATGGCCCGTGATGTAAAACCCCAATGCTTCTTTTTCCCCAAGAAGTTTCTGTTTTTCATCCCATTCGGCAATATCCGGCAGAGCCGGCGGGTTGATGGGGGCATGGGCCGGGCCGCCGAAAAGCTGCATCTGAGGATCAGCCGCCTCTTTCTGAAGACGATGACCGTATTCCATGGCCTCTTCCACGGCCGCCATCATCTGGGCGCGCTTATGGCCTGTGGTATCAAACGCGCCGCACAGAATCAGACTTTCAATAACCCGTTTATTGACCTTTCGGGTATCCACCCGTTGACAGAAATCAAAAAGAGACGTGAATTTACCCTGCTTTCGAATCTTCACGATATTGTCGATGGCGCCTTCCCCCACGTTTTTCACTGCGGCCAGCCCGAATCGGATATGTTCCCCGCTGACGGAAAACATTTTTTCGCTTTCATTGATATCCGGCGGGAGCACCGAAATGTTCTGCTGCCGGCATTCGGCCATATATTTGACCACGCTGTCGGTTTTGTCCATGATGCTGGAAAGCAGGGCCGCCGTGAATTCCACGGGGAAATGGGCTTTCAGATAGGCGGTCTGAAAGGCGATCATGGCGTAGGCCGCGCTGTGAGACTTGTTGAAGCCGTAACCGCCGAAGGTTTCCATGAGATCAAAAATGTAATGGGCCTTGTCCTCGGGAATGCCGTTGTTGACCGCCCCTTTGACAAAAAGATTCCGGTGGGCGGCCATCTCGTTCTTATCCTTTTTTCCCATGGCCTTGCGCAGTTTATCGGCCCGGCCCATGGTATAATCCGCCAGGACGTTGGCGATGCGGATCACCTGTTCCTGATAGAGAATCACTCCGAAGGTCTGATTCAATATGGAGGCCAGTTGCGGCACCGGGTAGGCTACTTCTTTTCTCCCGTGCTTGCGTTCCACGTAATCATCGACCATGCCGCTTCCCATGGGGCCCGGCCGATAAAGGGCGATCATGGCCGTCAGTTCGGCGAAATTAGCCGGCTTGAGGCGCCGGGCCAGATCCCGCATGCCGCTGCTTTCCAGCTGGAACACTCCGGAGGTATCGCCGGCCGCGATCAATTGATAGGTGGCGGCATCGGCAAGATCCAGATTGTCAATATCCGGCGGCGTTTTCCCCTGGGCCGCGATAATGGTCAGCGCTTCCGCGATAATGGACAGATTCCGCAGGCCCAGAAAATCGAATTTCACCAGCCCGATGGCATCCACCTGTTTCATGGGGAATTGGGTCAATACCTCCCCGCGTTTCCCCCGATACAGGGGAAGGTGCTCCACTAACGGGCGATCGCCGATCACTACGCCGGCCGCATGGGTGGAGGCATGACGGCTGAGCCCTTCCAGGGCCATGGAGATCTCGATAAGCTCCTTGATCTGAGCGCTTTCTTCCACTTTTTCCCTGAGCCGGGGCTCTTTGGCCAGGGCCTCTTCCAGCCGGATATTGAGATCATCCGGCACCAGCTTGGCAATGGCATTGACCTCGCTCAAGGGGATATCCATGGCCCGGCCCACGTCCCGGATCACGGCCCGGGCCTTCATGGTCCCGAATGTGGTAATCTGGGCCACGTACTCGTTTCCGCCGTACCGATCCACTACATAATGGAATACTTCCTCCCGGCCGTTGGGACAGAAATCCACATCAATATCGGGCATGCTTCTGCGTTCCGGATTCAAAAACCGCTCAAACAGCAGCCCGTGTTCAATGGGATCGATGTCGGTGATGCCCAGAACAAAGGCCACCAGGCTGCCGGCCGCCGATCCCCGGCCCGGCCCCACCGGGATTTTTTTCTGCTTGGCGTACGCAATGAAATCCGCCACGATTAAAAAATAACCGGCAAATCCCATGGATACGATCACGGATATCTCATATTCCAGCCGTTTGCGATAAACGGATTCATCCGCATCCGGAAATTTTTCCTTAATCCGGATCAGCCGTTTTTCCAGACCGGACCCGGTCTGTTCGATAAACAGATCCGCTTCGGATTTTTTGCCGTTGACAACAAAATGGGGGAAATGGAAAACATTTTCTTCAAATGAGATCTGGCAGCGATCAGCGATGACGCGGGTATTGGCCACGGCATCGGGGTAACGGGCGAATGCGGCGGCCATTTCCGCGGGGGTTTTGAAATAGAGCTGGTCGGTCTGGAAACGGAACCGATCCGCGTCCTTGACGGTTTTACCCGTCTGAACGCAAAGCAGAATTTCATGAGCCCGGACGTGGGATTTTTCCAGATAATGGCAATCATTGGTGGCCACCAGGGGCAGGGAAAGCCGCTGGCTCATGTCCAGCAGACCCGCGTTGACAATGGCCTGCTCGGGAATTCCGTTTTCCTGGACTTCGAGAAAAAAATTGTTTTCACCGAAAATATCCGCGTAAAAACGGGCCGCCGCGTCGGCTTCTTCCCGGCGGCCGGCCGTAAGGAGGCGGGGAATTTCTCCTTTGAGACAGGCGGACATGCCGATCAGTCCCTTGCTGTATTGTTTCAGAATATGCTTGTCGATCCGGGGTTTGTAATAAAATCCATCCAGATAGGCCGCTGTCGCCAGCCGGCATAAGTTCCGGTAGCCTTCCCGGGTTTCGGCCAAAAGTACCAGATGGGTCAGGCCGGCATGATCCTGCTGAGTTTTATCGGTCATGGTGCGGGGGGCCACGTAGCATTCACATCCGATAATCGGCTTGATGCCGGCTTTGCGGGCTTTTTCGTAAAACTCGACGGCCCCGTGCATGGTGCCGTGATCCGTCACGGCCACGGCTGTCATATTAAATTCTTTTACCCGGGCCAGCAGCGGATCGATCCGGATAGCGCCGTCAAGAAGGGAAAATTCCGTATGAACGTGCAGATGTACAAAATTTTCTGCCGACAACGCGGCAACGACATCCGTTTTGTTTTGATCGGTCGCGATATCCATAAGAACCGCCATCCACTTAATCCAGACGATAGTTGGGGGCTTCTTTGGTAATAATCACGTCATGGGCATGGCTTTCCCGAAGTCCTGCCGCGCTGACCTTGACGAAGCGCGCTTTTTCGCGGAGTTCCTCAATGGTGCGGCAGCCCACATATCCCATGCCCGCCTTGAGACCGCCCACCATCTGAAACACGTTTTCGGCAATGGTGCCCCGATACGGCACCCGGCCCACGATGCCTTCCGGCACCAGCTTGTCGCCGTCGGTTTCGTCGCCCTGATAATACCGGTCCTTGCTTCCCTGCTTCATGGCTTCAAGGGACCCCATGCCGCGATAGGCTTTGTAACTGCGGCCCTGGAAAATGATTTTTTCCCCGGGGCTTTCCTCGGTGCCGGCAAACAGGCCGCCGATCATAACAACATGCGCCCCGGCGCCGATGGCCTTGGTGATATCTCCGGAATACTTGATGCCGCCGTCGGCGATCAGAGGGACGCCGGTCTTGTTGGAAACCGACCGGCAGTTAAGAATGGCGGACAGCTGAGGTACGCCGATTCCCGCAATGATCCGGGTGGTGCAGATGGAACCCGGTCCGATGCCGATTTTAACCGCGTCCACGCCGGCTTCGATGAGTTCCTCGGCGCCTCGGCCCGTTCCCACGTTGCCCGCAATGATATCAATATCTTTGAACATGGTTTTCAAGTGCTGAACCGCCTTGATGACATTCGCCGAATGCCCGTGGGACGTATCAATAAGAAGCACATCCACGCCGGCCTTGACCAGGGCGTCGGCCCGGGCCTCCATTTCCGATCCCACGCCCACGGCCGCGCCCACCCGCAGTCGCCCGAGGCTGTCCTTGCAGGCCTTGGGGAATTTTTTTATTTTTTCAATATCCTTGATGGTGATCATACCCGTAAGCCGTCCCTGGCTGTTGACCACCAGCAACTTTTCAATGCGGTGCTGGTGGAGCAGTTTCTTGGACTCCTCCAAATCTATTCCTTCGGATACGGTTATCAGGTTGTCTTTGGTCATCACATCGGAAACCTTTTTGTCCAGATCGGTTTCAAACCGCAGATCCCGGTTGGTGACAATTCCCACCAGCTTATCCCCCCGGGTCACCGGCACACCGGAAATATGGTATTGCTCCATTAGTTGAAGCACATCTCGAATGGGGACATCGGGCGCCGTGGTTATCGGATTGATGATCATGCCGCTTTCGGATTTTTTCACCCGTTCTACTTCCCGGGCCTGATCCTGGATGCTTAAATTTCGATGAATAAATCCAATTCCGCCCTCCCGGGCCATGCTGATGGCCGTCAGGGCCTCGGTGACCGTGTCCATGGCGGCGCTGACCAGAGGAATATTAAGGGTGATATTGCGCGTCAGGCGCGAACCGGTATCCACTTCACCGGGCAATACATCCGAATAATTCGGCAACAGCAGAACATCATCAAATGAATAGACTTCTTCCGGCGGATTTTTAATCATGTTGCCTCCATCTTTTTTCCATATGAACCCATCAAACTTGACAAGGTTGCAAACATTATCATAATACTGCCTGAAACAACAGGCATGAACCTAACGTTACCATCAATCTATCGCGCTCTACAGGATTTACAGACAGGAATCCGAGTTATGCTGGTCCATATCAACCCGAAAAACCCGCAGCCGCGCCTGATCGCCAAAGCGGTGAACCTCCTGAAGGACGGCGGCATCATCGCCTACCCCACAGATACGTATTACGGCATCGGCTGCGATATCTTCAATAAAAAGGCGATTGAAAAGATCTACCGGTTGAAGCAGCGGGACAAAAACGCGCCGTTTTCCTTCATCTGTGCGGATTTAACCAACATCAGTCAGTACGCCAAGGTCTCCAATTACGCCTATAAAACCATGCGGCGCCTGCTGCCCGGACCGTATACCTTTATCCTGGAAGGCTCGAAAATGGTTCCCAAGATCATGCTCACCAAGCGGAAAACCGCCGGCATCCGGGTCCCGGCCCATGAAATTTGCCTCACCCTCGTGGAAGGCCTCGGCAATCCCATTATTTCCACCAGCGCCGGCTCAGCCGACGGCGATATTTTGCATGATCCGTCACTGATTCAGGATCATTACGGCGCCCACCTCGACATGGTGATCGACGGCGGCCCCGTTCCCGGTGAGCCCTCCAGCGTCATTTCCCTGATCAATGACACGCCGGAAGTGATTCGAAAAGGCATGGGAGACATCAGTCTTTTTGAATAAATCAGCCTGCCGCCGCGCCTTAAGCGTTACTCCGGAGAATAGACATATCCGCCGGTGATGGGATATGCGCCGCCCTGGCGCGCCCATATGGCCCGAATGCCGGCCGCCGCCTCTTCCACAAGGTATCGAATAAACGGAAGCTGTTTTTCCGGCGGATAAACCGCATCAATGGGCCCCTTGATCCCGCCTTCCCGGCCGGCCCAGTCAACGGCGTCTTCCAGATTGCCAAGGCGATCCACAAGACCCAATCCTAACGCCGTCTCGCCGGAAAAAATGCGGCCGTCGGCGATGTGCCGGATTTCGTCCACCGTCATGTCCCGGGCTTCGGCAACATGGCGGATAAACTGATTGTGGACCCCGTCTGAAAATTCCTGAAGCAGGGCTTCTTCTTCCTCCGTCATCTTGCGGACCGGGGAGGCGATATCCTTATATCGGCCGCTTTTAATGACCACCGGATAAAGACCGATTTTTTCAAAAAGCTCCTTAAAATTGGTATATCCCAGAATTACGCCGATACTGCCGGTAATGGTGCCCGGATTGGCGACGACACCGTCGGCGGCTGCCGCGACATAATATCCTCCGGAGGTGGCAAAGGTCCCCATGGAGGCGATCACCGGCTTGGTCGCCGAAGCTTTGCGGATCTCCCGGTAAATTTCCTGGGACGGCGCCACGGCTCCGCCCGGAGAATCCACACGAATGACAATGGCCCGGATGGCGTCATCTTCCGCAAACGTCTTGATGCGGTCAATATGATCCTTTGCGTCCACGATCATGGCCTTGATTTCCACCACGCCGACCTTTTCACCGGTGGACATTTTCGACCACACGGAACCGGCCATGGTCAGCAGGGACGTAATAATCGTGGTGGCGGAAACGATCGCCGTGAAAACAAGGATAAAATAGAGATAGGGATGTCTTCTGGAAAACATTATACCTCTTTTGGTCTGTTGTCCTTCGAATGGATAAACGCGTCGCCTCACCTAAACAAATATAGGGATGGCGCACTGATGGTCGAATTTTTTACCGTGCGGCGCCATCCCTACTTGCTTGTTTATCTCACTGCCGGGAAAATTCCACTGGTCTGGAATCCTGCCGGTGGATCACACCATCGGTTTATTCCGGCTTCTCCTCCGGAGCGCTGTCATCCTCATCCGGGGCATGGCCGTTGTCCTCGGTGGTACCCTCATCAACTATCGACGGCGTTGCCGCATCCATTGCCGGCTTTTCGGGGATTTCTTCCGTAGCGGCGGCATCGGAAGGTGTTGCCGCATCCATTGCCTGGGTTTCGTCCGAAGCGTCGGCATCGGTTGGCGTCTGCGCTGGAGCTTCCTCCGAAAAAGCCGCCGCTTCCGGCGCATCATCCGGGGACTCTGCCGGGGCCGTGGATTCGTCTGATCCGTTCTTTTTGGCCTGGGCGTTGAATTTTTCCTGGAGATTTTCCTTCAGGATTTCACCCAGTGAAGAAGGCGCCGCCTTCATATTGGAAACGTATTCCTCGATGATGGATTGCTCGTCTTCCATTTCCAGACGTTTTATGGAAAGCCCGATCCGTCGCTCATCCGTATTGATATGCATGACCCGGGCGCTCAAGTCGTCTCCCACGTTATAAAGACCGACCGGCGTTTTGACCTTTTCCTTGCTGATCTCCGATACATGCACCAGTCCCTCGATGCCTTCCTCAAGTTCAACAAAAATGCCGAAATCCGTCACATTGGTGATGGTGCCGGAGATTTCGGATCCCACAGGATAGCGATGGGACACCGTTTTCCAGGGATCGTCGGACAACTGTTTGATCCCCAGGGAAAACCGCTCGTTGGCCTTGTCGATATCGAGCACTTTGGCCTGAATCATGTCCGCCTTCTTATAAAACTCCGAGGGGTGCTTGATCCGGCGGGTCCAGGAAATATCGGAGATATGGACCAGGCCGTCAATATCGTCATCAATACCGATAAAAATACCGAAATCGGTGATATTTTTGATTTTGCCTTCAATCGTGGAGCCGATGGGATACTTCTCGCTGATCATTTCCCACGGGTTGGGCATGGTCTGTTTCATGCCCAACGATATCCGCCGGTTTTCAGGTCGGATATCCAGGACAATGGCATCCACCATTTCCCCCACGCTGACCACCTTGGACGGATGGCGGACTTTCCGGGTCCACGACATTTCCGACACATGAATCAGTCCTTCGATGCCTTCTTCGACTTCCACGAACGCCCCGTAATCGGTCAGGCTGACCACGCGTCCGGTAACCCGGGTTCCCACCGGATAATTTTCCTTGGCGATAGACCATGGATCCGCCACCAGTTGCTTCATGCCCAACGACACCCGCTCGTTGGTCTCATCAAAGGAGAGAATTTTAACGTTAATGGTGTCGCCGATGGCATAGAGCTCGGACGGATGTTTGACTCTTCCCCAGGATATATCGGTAATATGCAGCAGACCGTCCACGCCGCCCAGATCGACAAAAATACCGTATTCCGTAATATTTTTGACCACGCCTTCCATGACCTTGCCTTCTTCGATGGCCGCCAGAGTGGAAGAGCGCTTGGATTCTCTTTCCGCTTCGAGAATCGCCCGTCGGGACAGGACGATATTGTTTCGTTTGCGGTTGAATTTCAATATCTTAAATTCAAAGGTCTTGCCCACCATTTCATCCAGGTTCCGGATGGGCCGCAGATCCGCCTGGGATCCGGGCAGAAACGCCTGAACCCCCACATCCACGGAAAAACCGCCCTTGACCCGGTTGGTGATTTCACCCGTGATGGTGCCTTCGGAATCGTAGATCTCCTTGATGGCGTCCCAGACCTTGACCTTGGCCGCCTTTTCCTTGGAGAGGAAAACCCGTTCTTCTTCCTCATCCCAGCATTCCACCATCACCTCGACCTGGTCGTTGAGGCTGACATTGACCTTGCCGTTTTCATCCATGAATTCATGAATGGGAATCTGGCCTTCGGATTTGTATCCCACATCCACCAGCACAAAGTCCCTGTCCACCGAAATAATGGTGCCGGTGACGACTTCGCCTTCCTCAAACTGTTTGAGGCTTTCCTCGTACCATTCCATCATTTCTTCCATGGTCTGGTCTCCGCCTCCGGCCGGAGACGACGCCTCCGGTGTTTCCGGCATGACATCATCTTCGCCGGCCTGGGCAACGAAACTGGTTTCTGTTTCCTCGCCCATCTGCTTGTCTTGCGTGTTGTTCATCATGTTATCCATTTAATCATCTTCTCCCTTACGCCGAATTTTATACGCCCCGGCCCGAGGTACGAGGACAGTATAAACATGAGTATGTAACAGACCTTTTGGAAGAACTCAATATATAAATTAAGCACAGCCCGAAAAAATTATTTCTTATTTCCCTACGATCGTATTTTTAAACCATATGTTCCGGGAAAAGGGCAAACCATCCGTATCAGGGAACTGCCGGATATCCGAACCGGTCGGAAATATGGTCGATCATCGCCGCTACCACGTCCCGGGCGGACGGCCGGGTGGAATCGATAATGATGGCATCGTCAGCGGGTTTAAGCGGAGCCAGCGCGCGACTGGAATCGTTGCGGTCCCGCTTTTTCATGTCTTCTTCCACCTCGGCCAGGGTCTGGGGCCCAATGGCCGCCAGCTCTTTGTGTCGGCGCCATGCCCGGGCTTTTAGATCCGCGGTCAGAAAAAATTTGATGTCCGCGTCCGGGAACACCACGGTGCCCATGTCCCGGCCTTCAAATACCGTCTTCTTTTCCGCGCCGAGTTTCCGCTGGATATCGAAAAGCGCCCGGCGCACCACGGGACGGGCTGACACGGCCGAGGCCCGCATGGACATCTCCGGCGTCCGGATGAAATCGGTGATATCGGTGTCCCCGGAAAACAGACGCGTGCCGCGGCGGTCGCGGATAAAACGCAACGCAATGCCGGCGCATAATATTTCCAGGGCCGCATCATCATCTGCGGCGATATGCTGCCGGCCGGCTTCCCAGGCAACGCCCCGGTACAGGGCGCCGGTATCCACGTAAGTGTAGCCGAGCCGATCGGCCAGGGCGCGGCTGACGGTTGTTTTTCCCGCGCCGGCGGGCCCGTCAATGGTGATCAGGAGGCTTTTCATGACGGAGCCCCTTCCCGTTCCGACGCCAGCACCTCGGCCAGGGCATTCAGAAAACGCTGATTCTCTTCCCGCAGCCCCGCATTTACCCGGATATATGACGGATAACCATAGGAGGTCATGGCGCGAACGATTACCCCTTTTTTGAGCATGGCCTCAAAAACCCGGCCGGCATCGCGTCCGACGTCAATGAGAAAAAAATTGGCCTGGGTCGGATAACAGGACAGTCCCATACTCCGGACGGCCGCCTGCATAAAATCAAGCTCCTTATGGACCAGTTCCCGGGTCTGGTGTAAAAACGTCTCATCATCTAAGGCCGCGGCCGCTCCGGCCTGGGCCAACAGACTCGTATTAAAGGGCTGCCGGATACGGTTAAGGATCGCGGCCATGTCTTCCGGCATCACGCCGTAGCCGATGCGGAGCCCGGCCAGACCATAAGCTTTGGAAAAGGTCCGCATTACGGCCAGGGGCCGCTCATCGGCTGCCAGCGCCAGGCCGTCCAGACAATCCGCGGCCCGGGCAAACTCAATATAGGCCTCGTCAAGCACCACGATCACATGTTCCGGCAGATCATCCATAAACTTCTCAAAATCCGACCGGGTGATATAGGAACCGGTTGGATTGAGGGGGTTGTTGATGAAAACCATCCGGGTCCGGGGAGTAATGCGCGCCAGCATGGCGGGTAAATCCACGGCCATGGCGTTCAACGGAACAAACATTGGCACGGCATTGACCGAACGAACAAAAATCTCATACATTAAAAAGGATGAGACGGTCATGACGGCCTCGTCGCCGGGCTTCAGATACGCCCGGGCCAGCATGCCGATGACATCGTCGGAGCCGTTGCCCAGAACGATCCGGCCCGGTGCCATCCCCAGTTTTTCCGCCAGTTTGTTTACCAGACAATAGCCGCTGCCGTCGGGATACCGGTGCAGGTTGCCCATGGCGGCCTGCATGGCGGCCAGAGCCCTGGGCGACGGCCCCAGGGGATTTTCATTGGAAGCCAGCTTGACGGAATTGTTTATGCCGTACTCCCGCTCGAGTTCCTCGATGGGCTTGCCGGGTTTGTAGGGCCTGATGGATCGAATATAATCGGGAGCCTGTGGTTTCATCCGCATCTTCCTTCATGATATGGTAAATGATGAGATTTTCGTCTGCGTTTAGCATACCCCCCCGGTACGGCGCAATAAAATATAAAATATGGACAGTCATTCAAACCGATGATAGGCTTTTTCGCCAGCATCGGCGATCGGGTCCATAAACGGCCATGACCTTTCCGCCGGCTATGCGCCGGCATCGGCCGGATGCCGTGGACGGCATATCCGTTGCAAAAAGCACATTGGCTGGCGACCATCTGCCGGAAACAGCCCAATCCCTTGTGTTTACTATATGAAATCGTTATGTTATTCTTTTGAACAGCGACTTTACCAGAGCGGGCTTGCCAAACCGGGCCATGCGCTTCTGGGCACGGGTGACGCTGATATTGTATGGAATGCAAAGGATGCGGCCTGCCGGGTGCTCACCCCTCTTTTCCATCAATTGAACATCAACGCCCTGATCTTTATCCGGCCGGCCGAACCGTATGCCGCCATTATGGATCATCTGGCGGCAACCACGCCGGATGGAATCATCCGGCCCGAAGACTGCGAAACCCGGATGTTTCTTCATGATATTCCGGTGGCCGACCGCTTTACCACCGAAGCCCTCGCCGCACCGCTGAACCGCCGGAGGTGCGTTGTCATCCCGGGCGTCGGCATCGTGGCCCACGGTTCCGCCGGTATTGCGCAGCCGTTTATCGCCATCTCCTCGGTATGCTTTGCCGGATTCGTCAAATTTTTTTCAGATATGCTCCAGGAGGCCCGATCCGGCGGACTTTGCTCCCAGTCCCGCCACATGCTGAAATTGGCCGCAGACCATTTGCCATCTTCTGCCGGTTTCACGGACCGCCTGGCAGCAGGACCGTTTCGTACCCGGAATCAAATCCTTTCCGCCGTAACCGCGGCGGGGAAAAAAATGGTCTTTCTCCAACTGGTGGGCGCAAGTTTCGGCAATATCTCGTATGCTCATGACAACACTTTATATATCAGCCGGACCGGTAGTTTTTTAGACGACCTGGAACACGAAATCGTTTCGTGCCCATTAGACGACACGGCGTGCGCGCCCATCACCGCCTCCAGCGAACTGCCCGCCCATAGGGAAATCGTCAAACAAACCGGATGCCGATCCGTGCTGCATGGGCATCCTCGATTTTCCGTTATTTTATCCATGGACTGCAATAAATTGGACTGTCCTCAGCGCGGCCAATGCTACCGGGCCTGTCCTGAAAAGCGCACCGTCAATGGAATTCCGGTGGTATCCGGCGAGGTGGGCGCCGGCCCTTACGGGCTGTGCCACACGGTTCCCGATGCCATGGCCCGATCCTCGGCAGCCATTGTGCACGGCCATGGCGTCTTCACCATGGACCCTGTCGATTTCAACGGCGCCCTGGATAAGCTCATTGACATTGAAACCCGATGCCGCATAGAATATTTTCATCGATTGGAGCGGGCCTGAGCCAACAATCAGGCGCGCAACCGGCAAACGCGCATTGAGCGACCGGACCGAGGGATTGCGCGTCTGCCCAGGCCGGTGGCAATTCAATGATATCTATATAAGGATAAACCGCCATGGAATTTGAAAGCGTTGAAGACGTGGCCCGCCAGCTGGAGCGGGTGGGTTATATCGCCTCACGGGAAATCGCCACCGTCATTTATCTGGCGGCCGCCACCCAAAAGCCGATTCTGGTGGAGGGGCCGGCCGGCGCCGGCAAGACCGAACTGGCAAGGGCCCTTGCCAAATGCTTGAACCGCAAAAAAATCCGCCTGCAATGCTACGAGGGACTGGATGAAGCCAAGGCCCTGTATGAATGGGAATATGCCAAGCAGCTTCTCTACACCCAGATGATCAAGGAAAAAATCAGCGATCTCATCGCCGAGGCGGCCTCCCTGACCGAAGCCATCGACCGGATCGCCGAACAGGAGGATGCCTTTTTTTCCGAGCGGTTCCTGGTGGCCCGTCCCCTGCTCCAGGCCATCTCCTCGGATGCGCCGGTGGTGCTGCTCATCGATGAAATCGACAAATCCGATCCGGAATTTGAAGCCTTTCTCCTGGAACTGCTTTCCGAATTCCAGGTATCGATTCCTGAACTCGGGGTCCGAAAGGCCAAAAACATTCCCATGGTGATTCTAACATCCAATAATTACCGGGATATGAGCGACGCCCTCAAGCGCCGCTGCATCCATCTTTATATCGATTATCCGGAACGCGGTCTTGAAAAGCGGATTGTGGCGCTCAAAGTTCCGGGAATTGACGAACGCCTGGCGGACAAGCTGGTGGATGCCGTCAACCAAATCCGGGAACTGGATTTGAAAAAACCGCCGTGCATTTCCGAAACCCTGGATTGGGCCCAGGCCCTGCTGGTGCTCCAGATCAACGATCTGACCCCGGAGGTGCTCTCCGACACCATCAGCGTGATCTGCAAATACCAGTCCGATGCCGGCCTGGTCCGGGCGTCCATGAATAAAATCTTCAATGACTGATAAAGTTGTAACAAGTTGGATTTTGAGTGAGATCGCGGATTTCGGGGGAAAAAGCGATTTTTGCGGATGCGTTAAGAATGGCAAACTGTTTGAGGCGCTTGCGCCGAGTTTTTGCCATTTAGCATCCGCGAAAATCGCGCCCCGAAAGACGCTCGGTGCGAAAAATTTAACTTGTTACGAAACCTCAATGCCTGATGACCCATCGCACCCATGCTGGATCTGATCTTAAAATTTTCATCCGCCTGTCGGGCCTCCGGTCTGCGGGTGTCCACGTCGGAAGTGATCGACTGCGTCCGGCAGCTCGAACTCATCGATGTTTTCGATGAACCCCAGTTCCGGGCCGCGCTGCGGACCAATTTTGCCAAGTCCCGGCGGGAACAGGGCCATTTTGAGCGCCTCTATGATCTGTTTTTTCATGAAATGCGCCCGGAAACCGATTTTTCGCCCGAAGCCCTGGAACAAAACGCCGTCACCGCCATCCAGGAAATTCTCGACGCCCTGACCGCCGAAAGCGCCGACGACCCCATCGGCAAGGCCATCAGCGAATTTCTGGCCGGAGATCCCATTCCTTATTTAAAGGAACTCCAACGGCTGGAAAACCAGGAGGAAAAGCCGTCAAAAACATTAAAATCCAACCTGGCCCAACTCTCTGGCCGGCTGGAGATCATGCTCCGCATCAATCGCACCCGGGGACTGCTCGCCGGATTTGAAGGGGAAAGCGGCGATGACCGACGCCGACAACGGCAGCGGATCGGTGCCGCGCACCTGAAAAACCGACTGGATATCGCCTCGGCCATGCTCACCCAGGATTCCCGGCCCGACAATGCCGGATTAAAACATGTCAAAACCCATGACGAACGGTTTTCGGGACTGGGGGAACGCGCGTTTGCCTCCCTGTCCGAAAAGGAAATCGTGGATATGCGGGAGATTATCAAGCAGCTCGTCCGCAAGATGAAGGACATGATGAGCCGGCGATATGCGGCCCGGAACAAAGGAATCCTGGATATCAAAAAAACCCTGCGCCATGCCGGCCGGTTTCAGGGCATCCCCATGGAAATCAAATACCGGGACCGTCCGTTGCGCAAGACCAGGATCGTGGCCTTATGCGATGTGTCCGGATCGGTCTGGTCCGCGGCCCGATTCATGCTCAACATGATCTATTCCATGCAGGACTGCTTTTCCGACGTCAAAAGCTTCGCCTTTGTGTGCGGTCCCACTAATATCACGGATATTTTTGAAAAAAACGAGGTCAACAAAGCCATTGAAAAGGTCCTGACCGACACGGA
>CAZRES010000065.1:0-16826 GCA_964598885.1 uncultured Desulfobacteraceae bacterium
GCCGATTTCCCCCTCCCCGCCGAAGGGTTTCTCTGTTGAAAACGCCGTGCCGGCCACCAGTAAAAGCATCATGGCGATCAAAAAGATTTTTTTTAGCATGGTGTCTCCTTGTTTTTTACGTTTTTCAAAAATGGTTCACAACGCTCCGCATTATATCCATTTTGATTCTATTATGCAAAGCGGGGATGCATTTGCAACAGACATGTCAAGAGAATCAGGCGGTAAGAGGTTTGACGCCCAGATGCAGGGTGCAGATTCCCAGCGTCATCTGTCGCCACCGGATGTCAATAAAGCCCGCCCGACGCATGAGAGCCGCGAAGGCCGCGGGCCGGGGAAACGCCAGGACGGAGGCGGGCAGGTAGTGATAAGCCGCTGTGTCCCTGGAAAGAAAAGCGCCGATCCGCGGCAGGATCGCTTTGAAATAATTCAGGTAGATTCGGTTGAAAAGCCTGTTTTCCGGTGTTGTCAGTTCCAGTACCGCCAGTTTGCCGCCGGGTTTGAGGCAGGCGTAAAATTCCGCGAGGGCTGCTTGACGGTCCATGATGTTGCGGATACCGAAGGCGATGGTGACCGCATCAATGGAATCTGTTGCCACCGGAAGTCTCAGCCCGTTGGCGGCGACAAGCATCGCGTTTGATGGGTTCCCGGAGACGTTGATTTTATTGCGGGCGATGTGTAGCATTTGCATGGAAAAATCCGCGCCAATGACCAGTTTCAGATCCGGATGCCGTCGGATCAGTTCCATCACCACATCACCGGTGCCGCAGGCCACATCCAGGATCACGGCGGGACCGCGGATTCCAAGCGCTGATATCATCTTCCGACGCCAGTAGACATCCTGACGACAGCTCAGGAGCCGGTTGAGCAGGTCATAGCGGCGGGCGATGCCGTCGAACATATTCTCTATAAAGTCAAGTTCCATATTGACAATTGGTGATTATGTTTTACTGTAACGACAAACAACGATCATGATCCGCCCGTATATCACAGACCCTGCGGATGTAAAGTTTTTTCAGGCCGCCGGACCAGGTGGCTGAACAGCAAGGTGAAAAATGAGTCCCAAACGAGATTATTATGACATTCTGGGCGTTCGAAGGGACGCGGATGTCCAGGAAATCAAAGCACAGTATCGAAAAATCGCGTTAAAATACCATCCGGACCGAAATCCGGATGATAAGAAGGCCGAAGAACAGTTCAAGGAGGCGGCCGAAGCCTACGGGATATTGTCCGACCCGGGCAAACGGCAGATCTACGATCAGTTCGGCCACCGGGGGCTGGAAGGCTTGTCTTCCGGATCTTCGGCCGGATTTGATGATATTTTCTCCAGTTTCGGTGATGTGTTTGAGGAATTTTTCGGTTTTCGTTCCGGCCGGCGATCCCAGAGCACCGTGCGCAAGGGAGCCGATCTGCGGTATGACTTGACCATTGATTTCATGGAAGCGGCCTTTGGCACGGAAACCGAAATTGATGTCGAGAAACGCGAAACCTGTCCCTCCTGCAACGGCAGCGGCGCAGCCCCGGGAGCCGAGGCAGAGACCTGTTATCAATGCCGGGGTACCGGACAGTTTGTCCGGACCCAGGGGTTTTTTTCCGTGAAAAGTACATGCCCGGTCTGCCATGGCGAAGGCCGGATCATCCGGGATCCCTGTAATGAATGCCGGGGACGCCGGCAGGTCGTCGTCCGCAGGAAAGTCGCGTTGAAAATTCCGCCCGGCGTTGACACGGGCTCCCGACTGCGGATGGCCGGAGAAGGAGAACCCGGTAACAACGGCGGACCGGCGGGTGATCTTTATGTGTTTATCAATGTACGGCCTCATTCATTTTTTGAGCGCAGCAATACCGACATTGTATGTCGGATTGAAGTTTCTTTCGTGCAAGCGGCTTTAGGCGATGACGTCACGGTGCCCACCTTAGACGGTGAGGAGCGTATCCATGTTCCCGAGGGCACCCAGTATGGAGACATTATCCGACTGTCCGGCCGGGGGATTCCCTCCCTTAGGTCCGATAAGCGCGGAGATCAGATTATCCAGGTTATTCTCAAAACCCCTAAAAATTTGAGCAAACGGCAGGAAAGCCTTCTCAAGGAGTTCGACAAGATCGAATCGGAAAAACTGACCAAGCGGATCAAGCGTCTGTTCAAGGGAGAGTCGGCCAAAGTCGTCAGATAACAAGGAAATGCAGATCATGTATGAACTGAAGGTAACATCAAAATTTGCCGCGGCCCATCAACTGTCCATGGTGACCCAAAAATGTGAAAATCTTCACGGACATAACTGGAAGATTGAAGTGTATGTGGCCGGCAGCCGTTTGAACGACTGGGGTGTTCTGGTGGATTTCGGTGAACTCAAGGGGCACCTCGGGGAGGTAATGGATACGCTTGACCACAAGTTTCTAAATGATATTGATGCATTCCGCAATATCAATCCATCTTCGGAAAATATCGCCAAACACATCGCCGACCAGATGCAGACAAAACTTTCCGATTCGTCCATTCAGGTGTCACGGGTGCGGGTATGGGAATCGGATGACGCCTGCGCGACCTATATTATCTCATAAATTCCAAATCAGGCTTTTGACCCCGTGAGAAGATCAAGCCCGGCAAAAGTGTCGGCTTTCAGGGCATGTGGTTTGCTTGGGCATGATAGATGGCCATGAGGTCTTCCCGATTGACGATGGAAACCACATCGGCCGCGTGTTCCCGGATCTGGTTGACCCCGCCTTCCTGCCGGTCCACCAATACGATGACCCGATCAATAATGAGACCTTCCTCCCGGGCCCGGTGGATGGCTTTGATGGTTGATCCGCCGGTGGTGACCACGTCCTCTAGGATGGCGACATGGTTTCCCGGCGACAGGTCTCCTTCGATCCACTTGATGATTCCGTGATCCTTTTGGGTTTTCCGGATGGAAAAGGCCTTAAAAGGTTTGTTTTTTAATTCGGACACAAATGCCGAGGCCATGGCGATGGGGTCTGCGCCGAACGTCAACCCGCCGACGCCGCTGATATCCAGATCACGCACGGCATCAAAAACGAGATGTCCGATCAGATACATGCCCCGGGGACTCAGGGAAACCGGTTTACAGTTGATATAGTAATGACTCGTTTTCCCGGATGCCAGTTTGAAAACGGGTGTCGGATTATACTGGAATGATTTTTCAAACAGCAGATGAACCAACTCTTCCTTCATAAAAAATGCTCCAATAAACAATGACGCAGATAGCGGCCAAATGAAAACCCCCACCGAAAAGGAAGAAGCCATTTCGTCTGATTCGGCAGGGGGAGCAAGAAAAACCGGGAGCGGCACTCCTTGACTCTTTGAAAAACTAACAGTAAAAGGGATTCTGGTCAATCTTTTTGTCTTTTTATTTTTGTCTATCAGGACAGGTTGTATACCTTGAATATGTCGGCAAACAGGGAAATGATGATCCGGTTGTTCCGGGTCAGCAAGATTTATGGAAAAAAAAGCGCCCTGGTTGATGTGAGCCTGGATGTAACCGCCAATGATTTCGTATTTGTCACCGGTCCCAGCGGCGCCGGCAAATCCACGCTGATCCGGCTGCTGTATATGGGGGAGACCCTTTCTTCCGGGGCTATTTTAATCGATGGCGTTAATCTGGCTCGAATCACCCGAAAACAGGCACCCCTGCTGCGCCGGAAATTCGGAATCATTTTTCAGAACTTCAAACTAATTCCCACCCGCACGGTGTTTGACAACGTCGCTTTGGTTCTGGAAGTGGCGGGGGTGAAACCCCGCGAAATTGAAACCCGGGTCACCGATGTTCTTGAGCAGGTGGGGATCGCGGATCGATGCGGGGAATATCCTCCTGTACTGTCGGGCGGGGAGCAGCAGCGGGTCGCCGTGGCCCGGGCCATTGTGGGCAATCCCAAAATCATTGTCGCCGATGAGCCCACGGGGAGCCTGGATCCGGATTCCGCGGCCCGTATTTTCAATCTGCTGCAGTCGGCCCATCACAAGGGCGCGGCGGTCATCATCGCCACCCATGACCGGGAAATGATTGCCTCCCACAGCGGCCGCGTGGTCCGGCTGGAAGACGGACATCTTGTTCATTCATCCTTTGGAACGGGAATGGCGCAATGATACCCCTGCCGCTGCAACGGGCCGTACGAGAGATCCGGGATCATAAATATCTGCATGGGGTGTGCGCGCTCACTGTCGCACTCTCGGTATTTATCGTCAGCGCATTTACGCTGTTTTATCTGAATGTCACGGAAGTGCTCGATGCCTGGCGAAAGGGCATTCGAATCATCGTCTATCTTGACGATGATACCGTCGAAGCAGAGCGCCGGGAACTGATCGCGGCCGTTACGCGGCTGGAGGGAGTGGATCACGTAAAGTTTATTCCCCGGCAGGCCGCCTTTGCGGAGCTCAAAGAAAAAATCGGCGAACAGACCTCTCTTCTGGCGGGGCTTTCCGAAAATCCTCTTCCCGATGCCCTTGAAATACGATTGTCCGATACCTATCATGACCTGGTCGATATCGAAAAACTGGTGGAGCGGATCTGGTCGCTGGATCATGTGGAAGACGTGGAATACGCCCAGAAATGGCTGCATCGCTTCAAGGGAATCTACAATCTGTTTCAGATCACGGGAATGGTGCTGGTATGGGTTTTTGTTATGGCCACGTTGATGATTACGGCCAATACCATCCGGCTGATCATGTTCGCCCGTCGGGAGGAAATCGAGATTATGCGGATTGTGGGCGCTGATGATGCATTTATCAAGTATCCGCTCTATATTCAGTCAATGGGCCTCGGGTTTGCCGGGGCGCTTGCGGGGGTGGGGGCGCTGTTTCTGGCCTATATTTTGACCCTGTCCAATGTGGGTTCGGTTGCCGTACTTTCCATGGTTGATATCCGGTTTATTCCTTTGCCCCTGGTGGCGGGAATTATTATACTAAGCATGATGATCGGATGGCTGGGATGTTGGTTGTCCATTCGAAAATTTTTAAAATTTTAATTTGTATCGGTCTGCTCGGCTGTCTGCCGCCGGCTGCTTATTGCGTTTACGGCCAGGCAATGGAAGAGGTCGGCCTGGTCAACGTCGACGGGTTGAATATGCGGCAGGACGCGGGGCGGGATTTTCCCGTCATTAAGGTGATCAAAAAAGACAGACGATTTCGGATCCTCAAGCGGCGTGGCGACTGGCTTCAGGTGATTGAAGACGGGGATGTGGGATGGATATACGGAGGAGAGGATTTTGTGACCCTGCAACCGGCCCGATCCCTCGGGGTCGGCGATGCGGCGGACCTCGAAAATGTCCGGATGCAGGCCGGGGAAATTGAGCGCTGGATTCGGGAGCAGGAATCGGCTATTGCGGATTTTTCGGAAAAGGAAAACAAGATCGTGGCCGCTCTCCATCGGACGGATCTGGAATTGCACCGGACACGGCGACGGGCGGCCGATATCACCGCCGAACTGGAGAAAATCGAAGCCGAAATCGTTCGCCTGGAAGCCGAGATTGAAACGCTTTCCGCAGCCATTCATAAGGAAAGGGGATATGCCGAAAAACGACTGGTGGCTCTTTACAAACTCAGTATTCTGGGCGAGATGAACCTGCTGGCATCGGCGACCTCGTTTCAGGACCTGCTCAAACAAAAAGCCGCCGTCCGAAAAATTATTGGCAGAGACTGCCGGATGATCGGGCAGCTGGTAACCCGCGCCGAAGCGCTGACATCTCTGATGAAGGCTCATCAGACGAATAAAGCCAGACAGACTTCGCTGGAAAATGAGTACCGGTCGGCGATTGATCGGCTGGAAGGGGAAAACGAAAAACGCCGGCAAATTTTTTCGGATATCAAAACCCGGAAGGAGAATCGGCGGGCCGCGCTGAAATATCTCATGGACGCGGCCGAACGGCTGGACAATACGCTCGCCGCTGTAAATCGCGGTCCGGATATTGACGACAAGAAGATAAAATCGTTTTCCGGATTTAAGGGGTTGCTAAAAATACCGGTAAACGGTAGGATTGTCAGCGGATATGGTAAATATACAGAGCCCCGGTCCGGCGCCGCCTATTTTCGTAAAGGCATTGTTATCCGGGCCGAGCGGGGAGAGCCCATCCGGGCCGTATTTTCCGGTCAAACCGTTTTTGCCGGATGGTTGAGGGGCCATGGAAATGTCATTATCATTGATCACGGGGATAGTTTTCATACCGTTTACGCGCATGCCGAGGATCTGTTCCGCGCCGAAGGCGATGCGGTAACCACCGGAGAAGTGATCGCCACGGTGGGAGATTCCGGCGCGTTGGGCGGACCGGCCGTTTATTTCGAAATTCGTCATCATGGAAATTCGGTAGATCCCCTGCATTGGATTGACAACAGTTGACGCTTGCATAAACGGGCCCGATTCTTTATGTTGCCGTAAAAAAAAATTCAACGGTGACGAATATATCAACAGTTAAAAAGGAGTACTTAAATGATAGCAGAACACAGGCCGCGACGGGTATGCGGATGGTTGGTTGTTCTTTGTCTGACGTTTTTCGTGGTCTCGGCCACTTATGTTTATGGGGATCTGGTTGCAAAAGGGGATGAAAGCTATGAAGGCCTCAAGCTCTTTTCCGATGTGATCACCGAGCTCGAAAAAAATTATGTGGAGCCGGTAGACACCAAAGAGTTGATTCAAAAGGCGATCGAGGGAATGGTCCATAGCCTGGATCCGCATTCCGCCTTCCTGCCGCCGGAAGCATACGGCGATCTTAAGATTGAAACCAAGGGGGAATTCGGTGGAATCGGCATCGTGATTTCCAAGCGGGAGGATTTCCTTACCGTTGTGGCGCCCATTGAAGGCACTCCCGCCTATAAAGCCGGAATCCTGGCCCAGGACATTATCACCCGGATCGACGGCGAATCCACCAATGATATGAAACTCTGGGAAGCCGTGAAAAAAATGCGCGGCGAGCCGGACACCCCGGTGGAGATTACCATCTATCGGCCGGATACAAAGGATTCCATTGATTTTTCACTGGTCAGGAAAATCATACCTCTCGATTCGGTCCGAAGTCTGACGCTGAGGCCGGGATACGGTTATCTCTGGATTACCAATTTCAGGGAAAATACCTCCGAGGAGGTCAGAAAAGCATTGGAAAAGCTCGAAGATACAAATGACCCGCTTAAGGGTTTGATCCTGGATCTTCGGGATAATCCGGGAGGACTGCTGGATCAGGCGATACAGATTTCTGATATTTTTCTGGATTCCGGTTCCATCGTATCGATCCGGGGTCGGGATGACACCCGTCTGGAAGAATATGAAGCACATTCGGAAAATACGGTGGAAAAATATCCGATCGTGCTCCTGATTAACGGCGGATCCGCCAGCGCGTCTGAAATCGTTGCGGGTGCGCTTCAGGATAACCAACGGGCTCTGGTGCTGGGCACCACGTCTTTTGGAAAGGGATCGGTTCAGACCGTGCGTCCGTTGCGGGATGACTTTGCGATAAAGTATACCATTGCCCGTTATTTCACGCCCAAGGGCCGTTCGATTCAGGCCGAGGGCATTGTTCCGGACTTAGTGGTCAAGAGGCGGCTCGTTGATGAAAGCGCCCCTGGCGGTCTTGACGCGCTTCTGCCCAAGGAGGAAAATTTAAAGAATCATTTGCTTCCTTTCGAGGATACCCAGGAGCCGGAACCCGGGGACGAACCCGAGGAAAAAGACGAGGATGAAAAGGATGCAAAAGAAGAAGCCTCTGAAATTGAGGAAATCATTCGGCTGCGGGATTCGCTCTACGACCACAGCGACAAGGACCCTGACATGCTCCTCAAGGACTCCCAGATCAACCGGGCTTATGAAATTCTAAAAGGCTATGTGATCTTCCGGGCATTGAAGAACGATAATTGATTTTTCTGCGCCATATTCAAGGAAAATCAATGGCAAAAGCTTCCACATCCGCCAAAGGAAAATCCAGAGCCGGGTCTTTGGGAAAAAAAACATCCCGCGCGACAAAAAAGACGTCTGCCGGCGGTGCGGCCCGGAAAAAGGCCGCACCGCAAAAAACACCGGGACGAAAATCCGCTGCCGGGAAAAAACCGGCGCCTTCCCGGTCAAAAGGTAAAAAAGCCGGGTACGCCAAGCGGGTCATCCCTCCTGCCATCACCACCGGCCTGGTCTTGATCGGTTTTTTGATCATGGCGGCTGCCGGGGTCTATGTGTTGATCAGCCCGGAAGGGATAAAGGCGCCGATACGTGAGGATTTTTCGGCAAATGCCCCGGCGGCTCCGGATACCATTAAAAGTCCCAAAACAGCCAAGACCGTAAAAACATCGCCCCCTCTTTATGAAGTGTTTCCCAGCTCCCCGCAGGTCATGGACGCCCCTGTCACGTCCGTCCCGTCCCATCGGGAGCCGGCGGCGCCGGGACGAACGTTGCCCAGAGTCGCCATCATCATCGATGACATGGGGCACGATAAAAAAATCGCGGAACGATTTTTTGCGCTCGATGTCTCTTTGACCTATTCGATTTTGCCTTATAGTCTGTTTTGCAAGGAAATTTCAGATCTTGCCGTGCAAAAAGGATATGAGGTCATGCTTCATCTGCCTATGGAACCCAATGAATATCCCGGCGTGGACCCCGGACCCGGCACATTGACAGCATCCATGACGCCGGATGAGCGGATTGATCAGCTCAAGCGAAACCTGGCTGCTGTTGACTGCATCAAAGGCGTGAACAATCACATGGGCTCCAGATTGACGGCCCTGTCGGATGAGATGAATCAGGTTTTCAGCATTCTGAAGCAGCGGAACCTGTTTTTTATCGACAGCCGCACCACCGCCGCCACTCAGACCAGATCATCGGCAAAACTCTTCAAGGTACCCTATGCCGAGCGGGATGTATTTTTAGATCATGTTCAGAATCGGGAAATGATCCGCCGGCAGTTTGAAGCGCTTGTCAATATCGCTGAAATTCAGGGAAAAGCCGTGGCCATTGGACATCCCCATCATGTGACCTATGAGGTTCTTGCCGAGATGCTGCCGGATTTACAGAAAAGGGTCAAACTGGTCTTTGCATCGCAAATTGTTGAGATTTTCTAATTTTTATTCGCAGGAATGACATATGAAAGTCGCGTTGGTTGCGCCTCCCTATCCCCTGGAGGAAATTCCGTCACCGCCCCTGGGCATCTGTTATACGGCCGCGGCATGCGAGGCTGCGGGGGCTGATGTGCGGATCTTTGATTATATCGTGGGATGTTATACTCCCGAAAATCTTAAGGCCGCCATGGATGCGTTTCAGCCGGACATCGTCGGCGCCACATCCGTCACCCTGAATTTTCCCGTTGCGGCGGATATCCTTCAAACCGCCAAACAGCATCGGCCGGAGGTGGTCACCATGATGGGCGGTCCTCATGTATCCTTTGATGCCGAAGCCGTGCTGCGCGAAAATCCGGAGATTGATGTTGTTTTTATGGGGGAAGCGGAAAACTCCCTTTTACAGTGGCTGCCCCTGTATGCCGATCGGTCGGCCTGGGCTTCGGTGAACGGCATATGTTTTATGGAGGGCGATGCCTTCTTTACGACCGGTTTTGGCGAATGCGTCCCGGATCTTGACAAACTGCCGATGCCGGCCCGTCATCTGCTGCCCATATCAAGATATCACGCCCTCGGCTTTCCCGTCAGCATCATTACCAGCCGGGGATGTCCCCATCAGTGTATCTTCTGCCTGGGCCGACGCATGGTCGGCTCCAGGGTAAGATTCCGGTCCGCGGGCCGGGTAGCCGATGAAATCGCGGCTCTGCTGGCCCTTGGATTCACCCGGATCAATATCGCCGATGACCTGTTCACGGCCAGTAAAAAACGGGTTCGGGCATTTTGTGATGAAATCATCCGTCGTGGCCTTTGTTTTACCTGGAGTGCGTTTGCCCGGGTGGATACCGTAAGCGAGGATGTGCTGCGGCTGATGCGTCGGGCCGGCTGTGATGCCGTCAGCTTCGGCATTGAATCCGGCAATCCTGAAATGCTCAAGCGGATCAAAAAAGGCATCACTCTGAATCAGGCCCGCCATGCGGTGTCCCTGTGCAGGAAAGTCGGAATGCTGGCCCATGCGTCTTTCATGGTGGGATTGCCGGGCGAGACCCCCGAAACCCTCCAGGACAGCCTTGCATTTGCCGATGAACTGGATATCGCTCACGGCTATCACTTTCTATCCCCGTTTCCGGGAACAGCGATTCGGGAGCATATCGATGATTATGATCTTGAAATCCTCACCGATGACTGGACCCGTTATGATGCCAATCGGGCCATTGTCCGGACGGCCGCGCTGGGGCCGGAGCAGATGAATGCGTTTGTGGATGAGGCTTATCAGCCGATTTATGAGGAGTTCGACGCATTGAAGCAACGCTGCCGGGAGGGAAACGGCACTGCCGAAGAATGGCTTCAGGCCACGGCGTCAGATCGTTTGAATCTGGTTTTTGATATTTTATCCAAAAACCTGATCGAAGGCCTGGGCGTTATACCCGGCGATACCGACGATCCCGTCAAAGAATTGATCCGCCGCATTTCCGGCGCCACGCATCACGATGAAACCTTTGTGGATCGCTATATCCGGGATTGGACGGCACGGGGCTATCTGGCGATTTCCGGGGAAAACGGACGGAGTCGATGGTTCTGGACCGAAAACGGAACCCCTGCCGTGCCGGTTCACGGGGTTTCCCCCATTGCCAACCGGGAGACGGGAGATATGACAGGCAAAAAGGATCGGACTTTCGAAAATACCTGTGACGCTGAATCGATCATGAAGGCTTAACGCCGGTGCGCGCCGCCATCGCCACCCATTCCCCATCCGTTGCTTCATCGATGAGATCCAGGCCCTGAACACGCATTTTTTCCAGAATTTCCTTTTGGCCGCGCCGGGTGATCCCCGAGCAGATCAGGAGGCCCCCGGGCGCCAGCACGTCGCGGATCCCGCCCAGCAGATGGCGGATGACATGGGTGCGGATGTTGGCGCACACCATTTCGAAGCGGCCGGAAACTCCGGCGGTCAGATCCCCGGAGAACACACGAAATTTATCCCTTGGGATTCGGTTGCGGATCAAATTTTCCGTGGCCACCGATACGGCCACGGGGTCTGTGTCGATCCCCGTAATATGGAATGCCCCGAGCTTTTCGGCTGCCAGCATGAGAATTCCCGAACCACACCCGATATCAAGAAAACGGTCCCCGGACCGCAGATGCCGTTCCAGCAGCCGGATACACATGGCCGTGGTGGCATGGGTTCCGGTGCCAAAGGCCATTCCCGGATCGATTTCAAGAATCAGGTCCCCGGGAAGCGGGTGATATACGCGCCAGGAAGGCTTGACAATGATATGTTCGCCGATACGGAAGGGATGGAAATGGGATTTCCAGGATTCCGCCCAGTCTTCTTCATCCATGCGGCGCAACTTGATTTTAGACATGACGCGGCAGGTAGTTTCAAGAACCGCCAATTGTTGGGTGATGGTATCGATGGCGGCGGCAAGCTGATCGTTTTCCGGCAGATGACCGATCACGGCGCGATGCCGGGACTGTGGCGGGGCGTCATCCGCCCAGTCCGTATCAGGCTCATGGTCACAGCCTTCCTGAATGACGCCCGGGCGTCCAAGATCGATAAATATTCCCGATATCAGATCCATGGCCATATCCGGATCCGGCCCGTCAAAAAAAATTTTTACTTCCATCCATTTCATGGCGGCCTTTATTTCCCGTCAAACCGTGTTGGTTTCCCGAAGAAGCGGCAATAAGAAATTCTTTTAGCAGCTTTGCTGCTTTTTGTATCATAAAAAGATAAGCAGAAAAGGATAAAGACGACGCATACAAGGGCAATGATGCGTAATTGCTTGACGGACACGAGCCGAATTGCTACATGACGAAATATGATGGATATGGACCCCACAAAATATCGGCGGTTGCGCGAGGCCATGGTAAAAAACCAGATTGCGGCCCGGGGCATTATAGATGAAAAGGTGCTGGCGGCCATGCGTAAAGTGCCCCGGCATCTGTTTGTCAGTGAAGCCCTCCAGGATCAGGCCTATGCCGACCATCCTCTGCCCATCGGCGAACAGCAGACCATTTCCCAGCCTTATATCGTGGCCCTGATGACCGAGGCCCTGCAACTGGACAACGACAGCCGGGTTCTGGAGGTTGGGACCGGTTCGGGTTATCAGGCCGCCGTGCTGGCGGAAATCGCCTTTCGGGTTTACACCATTGAAACCATCCGCACGCTCCACCTGCATACCCGCCGGCTTTTTGATCGGCTGCGGTACTCCAACATCGTGACGCGTTATGGCGACGGCACCAAGGGATGGGCGGAGGAAAGCCCCTTTGACGCCATCATCGTCACGGCGGGCGCGCCCGATATTCCAACGCCTCTGGTAGCGCAACTGGCTGTGGGCGGCCGCATGGTGGTTCCCGTGGGGCAGATGTATTCCCAGACCCTGATGAAGCTGGTCCGGGATGAACAGGGGGTTCACCAGTCCCATCTGGGCGGATGCCGGTTTGTCAGGCTGGTGGGCGAGCACGGATGGGCCAATGGGCAGTGAACCGGGAACCACCTGGAAATCCGCATTTCTGAAAAGCCCGGGTCCCCGCTCTCTCGGAGAGGCCGTTGTCCTCATGCTCAAAGGCGCCTGCATGGGGATTGCTGACGCCATCCCCGGCGTATCCGGCGGCACCATCGCCTTGATCACCGGCATCTATGAAGACCTGCTGGCCGCCATCAAATCGGTGGATGCTAAAATGATTCGCCGCCTGTTCCGTCTGAACGGTAAGGCGGCCCTGGCCGGATTTCATGTCCGTTTCATTCTGGCCCTGTTTTTCGGAATCGCCGCGGCCATCCTGACCGTGGCGCGCCTTATGACCTACCTGCTCCAGCACCATCCCGTACCCACATGGAGCCTGTTTTTCGGCCTGATCGCGGCTTCCGTCTGGATGGTGGGACGTCAGGTGAAGACATGGGAGACCGCTACAGGCGCTTCCATGACGGCCGGAGTGGTCGCCGGCCTTTTAGTCGTCAACCTGGTTCCCGTGGCTACGCCCGAAACTCACTGGTTTATTTTTCTTTCCGGCATGATCGCCATCTGCGCCATGATCCTGCCCGGCATCAGCGGCGCGTTTATTCTGCTGATCCTCGGTAAATACGAATTTATTATCGCCACCCTGAAAAATCCCTTTCTGCCCGAAAACATGATGGTTATTGGCGTTTTTGGCCTCGGATGCGCGGTTGGTCTGGCCGGTTTCGCCCGATTTCTCAAATTTCTGCTGACTTCCTGGCACGCCCTGACCATGGCGTTTCTCACGGGTTTGATGGCCGGGTCCATGTGGAAGATCTGGCCCTGGAAAAAAGTGCTGGAAAGCGCCGTGATCGGCGGAAAAGTGCGGGTGTTAAAAGAAAAAAACATCCTGCCAGAAACGGTTGACGGCGATGTTTTGTTTGCCGTTACCCTGATGGCGGTCGGGTTTCTGGCGGTCCTTGCGCTGGAGCGGCTGTCACGAAATCGTTACAGACACCCTTAATTCTTTCTTTTTTTTCCGACCCGGGATTTTTTTGACGCGGAATTTTCGGCCCCTTGTTTCTTGTCTGGTTCTTTCGGCTGGTATTTCTGCATGATTTTTCGTTTCACATACGCCGGCACCATGCCGTCGATATTGCCGCCGAACCGGGCGGCTTCCTTGATAATCGAGGAGCTGGTGAAGATCCAGCGCAGACCGGTCATCAGAAAGACAGTCTGGATCTCTCGGTTGAGCCGGCGGTTCATCAGAGCCATCTGGAACTCATACTCAAAGTCGGATACCGCCCGCATGCCCCGCAGAATGGCGTCGGCATTGCGCTTATGGGCAAATTCCACCACCAGACCGTTATCAGAGGCGATTTCAATGCGGCCGTTGAATTTTTTCAGGGCCTTTTCGAGCATGTCCATGCGCTCGGGAACGGTGAAGAGCGCGGTTTTGGCGGGATTTTCAAGGATGGTGACAATGATCTTGTCAAACAGTTTCAGGCCCCGGGTGATGATATCGAGATGTCCGTTGGTGACGGGGTCAAATGATCCGGGATAAATGGCGATGCGCTGCATGCTCGGCGGTTTCCCTTGCTGTTGTCGGTGTGATCATGATTTACCCTGCCGGAACCAGACAGGCGCGGCGGGTCGTGCCAACATAATGTTTTTCCTTATCATATGGATAGAAAGGAGACAAGGGTTTTTCCGTATCGTCGCTGATTGATCAAGGTGAAGCCTTCGGATTTTTCAGAAATAACTTCTGATGGAGAATGCTCGACAATGACGGCGGCCCCTGGATTCAGGACTTCGCCTTGCGACAGATGGCGCAGGGTGGGTAAAACCGCGTTACGATTATAGGGAGGATCCATAAACACAATGTCAAAAGCCAGAGATGCGGACCCAAGGCATTTCAAATTCCGTGTGATATCCCAGCGAATAACCTGGGCACGGTCCTGCATTCCACATGCCGTGATGTTTTTTTCAATGGTCTTAATTGCCCCGGCGTCATGGTCGATAAACACCGCCTGCGCCGAGTTGCGGCTGAGGGCCTCAAGCCCAAAGGCTCCGGTGCCGGCGAACAGATCCAGCACCTGAGCCCCGTCGATCTTTGTGCCGATAATATTGAAAATCGCTTCCCGGGTTCGATCCGCCGTTGGCCGGATGGCCATACCCCGAAGTGGGACCAGCTTTTTGCCTTTCAATGTACCGCCGATAATTCTCATATATCATAAAACCGATTGGTTGAGATATAATCTAAAGAATATGGCCAGATCAGGGCTTTTTGTCAGCGAGCTGCTGTTTTGTCGACTGATTTTCAACTTTCTCCAATTGTTTTGCCATTTTCTGCAAATATCGCTTGTCAACATCGATTTGTCTGGCGGTCTGGGAAATGTTGTTGTTGTTTTGTTTAAGTTTTCGATGAATGTATTCCATTTCAAATGCCTGCCGGGCGTCGGTTAACCGGTCGACGGCAAAGAGCCGGTCAGCGGGAGCGCTGCGGGAGGCTTTCCCCGGATTGTAGGGTTCAGGAATGTCATCGACGTGGATTTCCTCGGATCGGGTTGTGATTTCCAATCGTTCGATAAGGTTTTTGAGTTCCCGTACATTTCCGGGCCAGGCGTAGGTCTGAAGTACGGCGATGGCCTCGGGGGTGAGGCGTTTGGGAGATACGCCGTGTTTTTCAGCAAACTGGGCCAGAAAAACCCGGGCCAGTTCACCGATATCGTCTTTACGTTCCCGAAGGGGCGGGACAATCACCGGCACCACATTGAGCCGGAAATAAAGATCCTGTCGAAATCGTCCGGCGTCGACTTCGGCCTGAAGATCCTTGCTGGTGGCCGCGATGATGCGCGCATCCACGGTCAGGGTCCGGTCCCCGCCGATGCGCTGGAATTTTTTTTCCTCCAGAACCCGCAGCAGCACGGCCTGGGAGTTGGGCCCTATCTCTCCGATTTCATCGAGAAACAGGATGCCCTTGTCGGCGAGCTCCAGCTTTCCGCGTTTTTTGGCGGTGGCTTCCACAAAAGCCCCTTTTTCATGCCCCAGCAGTTCGTTTTCAAAGCGATCGTCGGGGATGGCCGCGCAGTTGACGTCGATCATGGGCATCTCGGACCGGGCGCTGATCCGGTGGATCATGCGGGCCACGCGTTCTTTTCCCGTTCCCTGTTCCCCGGTGATCAATATCCAGGCGTCGGTGGGCGCCGCGATGTGGATTTGCTGCAGAAGAGCCTGCACCGGAGAACTGCTGCCGTTGATGGCGGTTTCTTCAATATTTTTTTTGCGCAAATAGCGGTTTTCTTCCTCCAGCCGCCGGAAATTAAGCGCATTGTTGATCCCCACGATGACCTTGTCGATGGAGATCGGTTTTTCAATAAAGTCAAAGGCCCCGATTTTTGTGGCGGTCACGGCGGTTTCAACGGTGCCGTGGCCGGTGATCATGATTACTTGAAGGGTGGGGTGGTTTTTCCGGATCTCCTTGAGGGTGTCGATACCATCCATGCCGGGCATCCAGATATCGAGCAGGACCAGATCCGGGGATTCCGTATCGAGGATTTTTAATGCTTCATATCCATTGGTGGCGGTGATGGTTTCAAAGCCTTCGTCGGATAAGATACCGCTCAAGGTTTTTAGAATGGATGTTTCATCATCCACGATCAGAATCGTGGGGAACATGGCAAGAAGACTCCTTTCTTTGGTTTTCGTGCCGGTCTACTGTTCATGGTTTTCATCTGCCGGCGGCGTCACGGGCAGTTCAATGACGAATCGGGCGCCGAGGGGGTCGTTGCTTTCGGCATATATTTTTCCTTTATGATCGGAGATGATGGTGCTGACAATGGCCAGCCCCAGGCCCATGCCGGTTTTTTTGGTGGTAAAATCCGGTTCGAACATAAAGGGTTTGTCCGCCTCGGAAATTCCGACGCCGGTATCGGCGACCACCAGGGTGACGGTGTCCGCGTCGGGGTTATGGCGCGCCTCGATGGTGACGGTCCCCTCCTCTCCGATGGCGGCGACGGCGTTATCGATAAGATTGATCAGGGCCTGCTTGATCTGCTGACGATCGAGTTTCATTACGGGAAGGTCGTCGTCGATAAGCGTTTTAAAAGCGATATTAGAGTGTCCTTCCCGATAAAGACCCACGGTTTCCGCGATAATCGGCTCCAGTTCAGCCAAAACGGGATTGGCGGTGGGGAATCGGGCGAAGGTGGAGAATTCATTGACCAGGTTTCGGATCAGCTCGGTATGATCGATGATGGTCCTGGTGCATTCCTCGAAAACCGGGTCACTGATGGTCTCTTTGTATTTGCGCCAGAGGCGCTGGGCTGACAGGGAAATGGGGGTCAGCGGATTTT
>CAZRES010000066.1:0-4085 GCA_964598885.1 uncultured Desulfobacteraceae bacterium
AAAGGAACCACCATGGGCCGGAAAAACGGTCAGGAAGAAAAACGGACGCGCATTCTGGATGCGCTGCATGGCTGTCTGACGGAAAAACCCTTTGATCAGACCTCCATCAAGGACATCGCCCGGGCCGCCGGCGTCAACCACGGGCTGCTCCACTATTATTTCCGTAGCAAGGAAGATATCCTGCTCCATTACATCGATCATGTCATCGGCCGGTACAAGGCGATGTTTGAACAATGGCTGATGGAAAAACAGGCCGAAGGGATCGCCGGAAAGAAGCTTACGGCCGCGTTTTTCGATTTTATGAACGATCGGATCACCCTGGACCGGCAGTTGTCAATGGTCTTTATCGAAATATGGGAAATCGCCGTCTACAACCCGGCGGTCAGGGACAGGCTCCGGCGGGCCTACCGGGAATGGATGGAAGCCCTGGCCTTTATCCTGGCCGGCGCAACGGCTGATCCGGCCGCAGCAAAGCGAATCAGTATCGCCATTGTGGCGTTTCTGGAAGGAATGTCCATGTTTTCGGTTATTCTGGACCCGAATGCCATCGATATCCGCGAGGTGCTTGCCGGGTTTCAGAATCGCATCATCGAGATGCTTTATGAATGACAGTGCGGTAAAAAGTCTTTTTGGAAGTGACATTGAGCAGTTTCGGATAAAGAGATGCGAAGTGCTGAGCGTCAAAATTTCAAATTGTTTTAGGCACTTTCGACGAGTTTTTGAAATTTAGCGAAGCACGGAGCATCTCCCGAAAATGCTCAGTCAACGAGTAAAATCGGACTTTTTACGCAACCGCCATGACTATAACGGGAGGAAACAGATGAAATCGATTCTCATCAGCGGCGGAACAATTATCGACGGCACGGGAAGCCCGGGTTTTAACGGACATGTTCTCATTGAAGGAGACAGCATCACGGCAGTGGGGCCAAACGGAGACGGCCTTCCGGCGGCCGACGAAACCATCGACGCCTCCGGGCACGTGGTGGCCCCGGGTTTCATCGACATGCATTCCCATTCCGACTGGGCCCTGCCCCTGGCGGATCACGATATCTGCCTCCGTCCTCTTCCGGAGCAGGGCGTGACCACCGTGGTGGGTGGAAACTGCGGCTTTTCTCCGGCCCCGTTTACGGATAAAACCCGGAAGGTGATGGGCATGGATCATTTCAACCTGATGATCGACAAGCCCCTGGATTACCAATGGACCACCATGGCTGATTTTCTGGATCGCATCGAGCGAACCCGGCCACTGGTAAATATGGCCGAACTGGCCGGCCACGGCACCATCCGGCTGTCCTGCGCCGACACCCGCCGGGGCCCCATGCCCGAAAACGAACGCACGGCCTGCTTAGACGCCCTCCGGGAAAGCCTGGATGCCGGGGCCTGCGGGTTGAGCTTCGGCCTGGGTTATGATCCGGGCATGTATTCCCCTGCGGATGAAATCGACGCCTTCTGTCGGGTGGCGGCTGATGCCGGCAAACCGGTTACGGTGCATTTAAAGGCTTTAAGCCGGATTTCCCCGACGTATCCGGTCACGTATCTAAAGCCCCATAATGTCCGGGCGCTCAGGGAGATGCTCGATGCGGCCCGGCGCACCGGGGTTTGCCTTCAGGTTTCCCATCTGATCTTTGTCGGCCGGCGGAGCTGGCCCACGGCCGAAACCTGCCTGAGCATGATCGCCGATGCCCGGCGGGAAGGCGTTGACGTGATGTTTGACGCCTTTCCCTATACCTGCGGCAATACCACCATCAACGTGGTGCTTCCCTACTGGTTTCTGGCCGGGCTGCCCGAAGGGGCACATGACAGATGGAAGCGGGCCCGGCTGCGCGCGGAAATGGCCGCGGGATTTGCCCTGCTGGGATTTTCCTTTTCCGATTTCCAGTTGATGGACGCGGCTGTAACCGAATGGCAGGAATTAAACGGCTACCGGCTGCCCGAGATCGCGGCAAAATGGAAGACCACCCTCTTTGACGCCATGCTGCGGTTAAGCCGGGAAACCCGGGGCCAGGCCATGGTCCTGTTTCACAAATACAGCGGAGAACCCGACCGGGAGCAGGCCTTGGACGCCGTGCTCTCCAATGACGCCTGCCTGTTTGAAACCGACGCCATCATCCATTTCCGGGGCCATCCCAATCCCGCCACCCTGGGCACGTTTCCCAAAATCCTGGGCCGCTATGTCCGGGACCGAAAACTGTTTTCCCTGGAAAACGCCGTGCGCCGCATGACCGGAGCCTCGGCCGAGCGATTCGGCCTCCGGGACCGGGGGGTGCTGGCCCGGGGCAAAAAAGCCGACCTGGTCATCTTTGATCCTGCCTCCATCGCCGAAACCGCACCCCGGGATCCAGCCCCGGCCGGAAAGCCCAACGGCATCGCCCGGGTATATATCAACGGTGTCCAGGTGGTGGACAACGGCAATTACCTTCCCGGAATTCGGGCCGGAGAAGTCATTCGTGTATAGAGGGCATAGATGATAATGAAATTTCGAACATTGAATTCGGCGTTTCAAGGTTGATGAAGCGATGCTTCGACGGAATTGACTGATTTCATGTGCGCGCTTGTTTTTTTCTTGAGTTTTGCGGCAGATAGTTTAAAATTTCAGGAAAAATTGGCTGTATCCGCATCAGCGGATGGATAAATAATTGAGTTATGTCATAGGCAGACGCCACCCAGGCTCAAACCGGGTGGCGTTTTTTATTGGAACGGGCGGGAAATCAAATGGCGCGGCTTCTGGTCATCGACAATTACGATTCCTTTACGCACAATCTGGTCCAGATGTTCATGGGCTATGCTCTGGAGATCATTGTGCGCCGGTGCGACCGGATTGCCCTGGACGATATTGCGGCGTTCCGGCCCGATTATCTGGTGATCAGCCCCGGCCCCAAGGACCCCTCGGATGCGGGCATTTCCACCCGTGTTGTGGCGGAATTTGCCGGCAATCTCCCGATTCTGGGGGTGTGTCTGGGAATGCAGTGCATTAATGCGGCTTTCGGCGGCAAAACGGTCCGGGCGCCCGTGCCGGTGCACGGCAAGACCAGTCGCATCCATCATAACGGCGTCGGTGTTTTTGCGGGCATTCCTTCGCCTTTTTCGGCGGCCCGATATCATTCCCTCATGACCGCCGACGTGCCGCCGGTGTTCCACGTGACCGCCTATAGCGAGGACGGGGTGATTATGGGCATCTCCCATGAACGGCATCGCCTGTTCGGAGTCCAGTTTCACCCGGAAAGTTTCATGACGAAGCACGGGTCCACGCTGATTGACAACTTTCTGAGAATCGGGCCTTATCCCATGCGCAGAGACATTACTGAAACTTTCGGCAAAACACCATATCAGGCACTGGAGAGCAGTCGGTCGGTGTACGGCTTGAGCGCGTAAACTAGGATGTTGGAATATGGCAATACGATCCAAACACTCATCCCCCGCCCCGGACCCGGATCTGATCCGTCTGGCCGGAACGCTGGATGGCGTCGATGTGGTTCCCGTGAAACTTGCGGTCCCGTTTCCGGAGGTGGCCGCGCGGTTTGCCGACCGGCCGGGGACCGTGGTGCTGCTGTCCGGCGGGGACCTGGACTGCGCCCGGTACCATGTGCTGGCCATTGATCCCTGGCTTCGGATAAGGGGTTGCCGCACCGGCATTCGGATGGGAACCGACGCGGGAGTCCTGGAATGGTCGGGAGATCCCTTTGACGGGCTGCGCCGGATTCTGGACACATACCGGATCGACGGCATTGATCCAACCATCCCCGTGGGAGCAGGCCTGTTCGGATATCTGGCCTATGATCTAAAAGACGTCATTGAAGCTCTTCCCCGAACGGCCATGGATGACCTGGGCCTGCCGGATCTCTGCCTGTTTGCGCCGTCGGTGATCGTGATTCACGACAAGGCAACCGGCGCTACCCATGCCTGCGTGACCCGGCGCCAGACAGAGAACGGTTTGATGACGGCGGATATCCACCATTTGAAAATCCTGCTGCAAGCACCGGCAGCAGATGCCGCGTCAAACCATGATCTTCGGGAGTCCCCATCGTCTCGCGGTATGTCCGGAGCGGCGGGCGGATCGGGTTCCACCGATCCTGGCGTTTCGGCGG
>CAZRES010000066.1:4185-16763 GCA_964598885.1 uncultured Desulfobacteraceae bacterium
CATGCCGGGGATCATCGGATCATTTCCACCTCCCCGGAGCGTTTTTTGCTGCGGCGCGGATCATACGTGGAAACCCGGCCCATCAAAGGGACCCGGCCGAGGGGAGATACGCCCGAAACGGACGCGGCTCTGGCGGAAGAATTGCAAAACAGCCCCAAGGACGATGCCGAGCTTTCCATGATCGTGGATTTGATGCGAAACGACCTGGGCCGGGTCTGTAAGGGCGGCAGCGTGGCAGTGGCCGAACACAAGCGGCTGGAATCCTATCGAAATGTGTTTCATCTGGTGTCGGTGGTCACCGGCCGTCTGCGGCCGGGCGCGGACGCGGTGGACCTGATCCGGGCCGCGTTTCCCGGCGGCTCCATCACCGGGTGCCCCCGGATTCGGGCCATGGAAATCATCGACGAGCTCGAACCCTGCCGGCGGCATGTTTATACCGGGGCCATCGGCTATATCGGCTTTCACGACACCTTGGATTTAAACATCGCCATCCGCACGGCCACGATTGTCGGAGACCGGGTCTTTTTTTCCGTGGGCGGCGGCGTGGTGCAGGATTCCGATCCGGCCGACGAATATGAAGAAACCCTGCACAAGGGCCGGACCCTGACGGCGAAACTGCACACCGCTTCGGCGGCCGCAAAGACAACCGCGCCGGCGTATGTCTGGCAGAACGGAGTGATAAAACCCCGGGCCGAAGCCGTCGTCTCCATTGACGATCTGGGGTTTACCTATGGGTACGGATTTTTTGAAACCCTTCGCGCGGACAACGGCGGGCCCGCTTTTCTGGCCGATCACATGGAACGCTTTAACCGGACCTGGGAGGCGCTGTTTCAGACGCCGCCGCCGGATTTTACCTGGCACGATATTATCCGACAGGTGATCGACGCCAACGGTCTGGCAAACAAAACGGCCGCGGTCAAGATCACAGCCTCTTTCGGAGACGACGTTGGGCCGCCCTATGGTCACGGGCTGGTGGTGTCGGCCCGAAAATACATGCCCCGGCCGGCTCTGGCGGAAAAAGGCGGGCTTGATCTGGCCGTTTATCTCCATCCCCGGCAATCGCCGCTGGCCGATCATAAAACCCTGAATTATCTTTATTATTATCTGGCCGGCCAATGGGCGAAGCAGCAGGGAGCGGATGAAGCTCTGATCCTCAACCCCGACGGCAGCATATCAGAAACCAACACGGCCAATATCCTTATCATCCGGTCAAAAACCGTTATTCGGCCCTACTCCCCCCATGTGCTTTCCGGAATCATGGAAAAACAGGTGATCCGATATCTGGAGAAAAACGGGTATTCAGCCGTAACGAAAAAGCTGTTCATGGAAGACCTGTTTGCCGCTGATGGAGTGATCCTGACCAATTCGCTCATCGGAGCGGCGCCGGTGCGCCGCATTGACGGCCGCAACCTTGGCCGGTGCGATGCCTTGATGACGGATCTGAGCCGGATTGTTTCCGATTCAGACGCGTAAATTTTATTCCACATCCGGATCCACCGGGCCGCGTTTCTGCTTGATGCGGCTCCGGTGTTTTTTATCCGCCAGACGCTGCTGCTTGGCCGGACGGGGCATCCGGGTGGGTCGTCGGGGCGGGGTTTCGGTAAGGGCCTCATTGATCAGGGCAATAAACCGCTCAAGGGCCAGTTCCCTGTTGGCCGACTGGCTCCGGTGCTTCTGGGACGTGACCCGGAGAATCCCGTTTTTGGTGATGCGGGTGGCCAGTTTTTCGCGGATTTTCGCTTTCTGCTCCTCAGAAAACGACTCTGAGTTTTCCAGGTCAAAGCACAGCGTCATGCGGGTGCTGACCTTGTTGACATTCTGGCCGCCGGGGCCGCTGCTGCGGGAGGCGGTAAAGGTCAGTTCCTCTTCGGGAACCAGGATGTCATCCGATATCGCGATCATGGCGGAGCAATTTCATCCGTAGATTCGATCAATAGTTGATTCTGATCATCGCCGATCCACAAGCGTGGTCATCATGGGCGGAAGCGGCAGATCCAGCGCATAGGCAACGGCGCGCAGCAATTCGGTTTCGGCCGGGGTCACCTTCCGGTCATACAGCACGCAATGGGCGCAGGCATCCAGCAGGACGCGCTTGACCCCGGGCCGGGCGGCGGCGAACCGGGAAAGGGCGCGTCCCACATCCTTGAGCAAGACATCTGTTTTATATGCTGTTTTTCCCGAGCCGGCAACCGGGATCTCCTTCATACCGGCATTAAAGGCTTTTCGGGCTTCTTCGGGGTCCGTATGACCCATGTTTGCCAGCTTTGACAATACCGCCACGGCGTCATCCGTCAGCGGCTCGATGCTGCGATAAACCGTTTTTCCTGTCCGGGGATTAAATGCGACGTCCAGACGGTGAAGGATGATCTGCTGAATGGCAAATTCAAAAAGCGAAATCTTGCCGTCAGCCTGCACCAGGGCCCGGACAGACTGTTTGAACCGTTGGTATTGTTCCGGGGAGAACTGGCGGAGGGTCGGAAGAGCCAGATCCAGCAGCGTAAGACGCAATTCCGGGGCAAGCCCGGGCATGGCTTTTTCCAACCGCATCATCCGGTCGATCACTTCTTTCGAGGCCAGAGGCTTCAAGGCGGTCATCTGCTTGTTTTTTTCTAAAATATCCTTATCCAAAAGCAGGGTATAGATCACACAGGATGCGCCGAACGGATCCCGGAGGTCGTCACGCACCGGATCCGGTATGGCATTCAGCATCCTGGCACTGTAGGCGATATTTTCTGCCGGCACCATGCCGACCTGATTTGAGATTTCCGCCGGCCCCGTCTGTTTTCCCAGGCCCGGGGCCGCTGCGCTGACCAATGGGGAAGCTCCGGCGGATGATGGAGCGGCGAGGGTTTTCCGGTCCGAAAAATCGTCGGAAAAAGACGGATCAATGCGCCGGACCCGCTCGGCAATGGGCGGATGGGTGGCGAAAATGGAATTAAATGCGCTGCCGAAAAACATATGCCCGGTTTCGGTTGCCATCGGGGATTTGACCTTGGTTCCCAGGGAAAATCCACCGATTTTTTTCAAGGCGTTGGCGATTCCCGCAGGATTGCGGGTGAACTGGACGGCCGAGGCGTCCGAGAGATATTCCCGCTGCCGGGAAACCGCGCTCTGGATGATCCGGGCGATAAATACCCCGAGATATCCGATCAAAAATAGCGCCAGCCCCATCATGATCAGTGGTCCTCCGGAACCCCGGCTACTGCGCCTTCGTCTCGTGCCACCGGGCCGGAGCAGCAAACGCCCGATCACAGCCAGCCCCAGAATTCCGCTGATCATGCCGATAAGCCGGATGTTGAGCCGCATGTCGCCGTTTAAAATGTGGCTGAATTCATGGGCCACCACTCCCTGGAGCTCATCCCGGTTGAGCTGTTCCAGGCACCCCCGGGTCACGGCCACCACGGCGTCCTCATAGGTATAGCCCGCGGCAAAGGCGTTGATGCCGGCTTCATTGTCCAGTACGTAGATCATGGGAACGGGCACGCCCGAGGCAAGGGCCATTTCTTCCACGACATTGACCAGTACGCGCTCCTTGGGATCTGTGGTGGCTGGATTGATTCCCCGTCCGCCAAGGCTTTCCGCTACATAAGAGCCTCCCCGCCGCAGCAGCCGCATTTTAAGCAGGCTGCCGCCGATAATCACTGCCAGAGTGGCCAGAGCCGCCCAGAAGAAAACTTCGGGAAGGAACCATTTAAACGGCGCGTCGCCGGTTTGGCTGCGGATATCGGCGTAAAAAAAGATCAGCACCGCGGCCAGATAGACCGCTAAAATAATTCCCGTCACCCCCAGTCCGAAAAGCAGGATGAGCTGGATGGTCTTATTCCGGGATCGGTCCTGTTGTTCAAAAAAATTCATATCAGCCTGCCTTGATCCTTAAAAAGAAACTTCCGGCGCCTTTCGTTCCTCGGGCGATTCCGTGGACTCCAGGAGCTGGGCTTCCTGGAAATTAAACATATTGGCGACAATATTGTTGGGGAATTTCTCCCGGGCGATATTATAGGACATGACTGCGTCGTTGAAGGCCTGGCGGGAAAAGGCGATCCGGTTTTCCGTGGAGGCCAGCTCTTCCTGAAGCTGGGCCATGTTCTGGTTGGCCTTGAGATCCGGATAGGCCTCCGACAGGGCGAACAGGCGACCCAGTGCTCCGCTGAGCATGGTTTCAGCCGATGCCAGGCCTTTCATGGCCGATGGATCCCCCGGATTGCCGGCGGCCTGTTTGGTGGCATTTACAGCCGTGTTCCGGGCCTGGATGACCGCTTCCAGGGTTTCCCGCTCATGCTTCATGTAGCCCTTGACCGTTTCCACCAGATTGGGGATCAGGTCGTGTCGCCGTTTGAGCTGAACGTCAATTTGCGCAAAAGCGTTCTTGTAGCGGTTCCGGATGGTGACCAGATTGTTGTAAATGATCACGGCCGCGGCCACGAAGGCAATGATGATCACAAGAGTAATTAATAGTCCTGTCACGGGGGTCTCCTTTTATCAGTGAGTTTATTTGTTGCTTACTGTTTCATGATTGCGGGCATCGCGGCCCATTAATCCACTCGCGGACCCATGGTATATAATACCTCTAATACCTCTTGGTCACGGGTGACCGCCGGGATTTATTGAGCGCTGAAGCCCAATTCTTAAAAATCGGACAGATTCTGATAAAACATCACCGTAGCCGGGCTGGTAACGTTCGGGTCGGTGACGACGTTGATGCAGGCGGGTTTGCCCGATGCTCTGGCCCGCTCCAGGGCCGGGACGATCTGGTCGTCTTCGGTGACCAGTTCGCCGTATCCGCCCAGACCTTCCACCATCTTTTCATAATGCCGCATGCCCAGTTCCGAGCAGGTGCACCGGTCCGGGCCGAGGCTCATTTCCTGGGAGTGTTTGATCATGCCCCAGGCGCAGTCATTATTAACAACACAGATAAAGGGAATATTGTGGCGCACGGCCGTATCGAATTCCATGGAATTGAAACCAAAGGAGCCGTCTCCGTTTAAGACCACCACCTGTTTGTCGGGATGGGCCAGCTTGGCGGCCATGGCAAAGGGGATTCCCGTACCCAGACAGCCCAGCAGAGCGCTGGCTGGCGCCATAACGCCGCTTCGGTTGGAGGATTGAAATCCAGCCAGGCCGAAATAGCTCGTATCCCCGCCGTCGGCCACATAAAAAGCGTCATGACCGAAAACGCTCATGATCCGGTCCACCAGCCGGATGGGATGGATGGGATCCGATGGTGTTCGCCGCTTTTCAATCTCGGTGGTCATAAAGGCCGCATAAGCGTTCCGGAGTCGGTCGAGCCACTGGTTGTGATCGCGTTTTTCCGCAAGAACGGCCAGCCGCGCGAGTACATCCTTGCAGTCCCCCGCCAATCCGACGTCGGCGGGCCGGTTCCGGTCGATTTCCGCGGGATCGATGTCGATGCGGACGACCGTGGCATTGGGAAACAGCCGTCCGGATTGAAGGACATAGTTGAACCGGGTGCCGGCGGCCACGATCACGTCAGCCTGGGGAAGTCCCGTCATAAGGCCTGTGAATCCGCCGTCGGAAATGGAAAGGGGGTGATCATCGGGCAGAACCCCCCGCCCGTTGTTCAGCAGGCAAAAGGGGATGCCGGTTTTTTCAATAAAGGTCTTCAGCTCCGTTGCGCAGTCGGAGAACCCGACTCCGGAACCGCCTATAAACAGGGGCTGTGCCGCACCGTTGATGAGTCGGGCTGCTGTGGCCAATTCGGATTCGTCGGGACAAATCGCGGTTTTGTGCCTCCGCCGAATGGGAATTTCAATCTTTGCTTCATCGACGAGGGTAACCAGAATATCCGGCGGCAGTTCGAGAAACACCGGTCCGGGGCGGCCCAGGACGGCCTGGCGGAAGGCAATGGAAAGATATTCGGGGATTCGGCGGGTCTCATAGCAGGTGGCGTTCCATTTGGTCACCGGTTTGATCATGTCGATCTGGTTCATTTCCTGTAACGCGCCCGTCAGGTCGTCCCGCAGGGGGTGGCGGCCGCAGAGCACCACCAGGGGGGCGTTGTCCTGATAAGCATTGACGATGCCGGTCAACGAATTGGTGAAACCGGGGCCGGCAGTGACCAGACAGACGCCGGGTTCGCCCGTGTAGGCGGACCAGGCATGGGCCATCATTGCCGCGGCCTGTTCGTGGCGCACGTCAATGGCCCGGATGCCGTACTGGGTGAACCCATCGAGGATACTTTCAATATGGCCTCCCGACAAGGTGAACACCATCCGGACATTTTCAACCTTTTTCAAGTATCTGGCAACCAGGTGTCCTCCGGAAATTTCGGCCATCCCCTTTCTCCTCTTTTACATTGCCAGCCTGACGGCGCCCTCGAACCACTGGGCGTAAATTCCCATTCCCTCAACTTTCAGCTTTCCCTCGGCAGCGGCGTTAAATGAGGCATCGTTTCGCTTATCCGTCATTACGGCAAAGCCGGTGTCCGCATCGGTCCAGACGAGGGCTGCGTCAAAATCGTTCCGGTCTCCGGCAACAGAGCGCACTTTTCCCTTGTCAAAGATAAAGAGTCGGGCATATCGGCCGTCTTTTGTCTTGATGAGAATCTTTGCCTGGGCCTTGCGGATATATTTTTTAAAGGTTGTGTTGGTAAGGGCGGCGACTCTGAGGATTTGATAAAGGGCGAAAAGCAGCAGCGAGAACTTCATGGAGCGCTCCTTTGTCGTCAACGGGTCATTCGCAGTTTAAAGCCTTTGAGAAAAGGACCATAGCACACCGGAGCGGCAGTTTCAATTAAGGAATCTGCAAAAAAGTAAAAAATGGATCCGTCGAAAAAGAGGCCTTGCCGGTCACCAGAGAGGCAAACCGGGATTATGGACCCAGGGCATGAATGTCGTCCACTATAAAAGGAATGCAGCGGAGTCCGATGCTCATCTTTTTTACCCAGATCCGGACCATGGCCATGATCTCGCCATTCGGGTTCACGAGATTGGGCAGCTCCTCCACGTAGCTGATATCGGACTTGTCAAACTCATAGTAGGAAAGACTCGCGCTGTGTGGATCCATTACCAGCAAAACCTTTTCGGAATCATAGGCATGCTTCTGCGGAGAACCGGAAAAACATACATGGGTTCTTGCCAGCTGTTTTATGTCCTTGGGTTTTTTGTAGCGCTCAATTTCGAATTTTTCGGTTTTTTTCAGAAAAGTTCCGCTTGACATGATGTTTCCTCCGGATAAATATGATAATCAAATTAATCACCTATACCGGCTTGTCAAGAAAGGAAATGTGCCATGTTGAAACTGATGATCATTACGCCGGACAAAAGCGGTCTTGCCGATTTTGCCCGGGAAATGAGTGAAAACGGCGGCTTTGAAATTTTATGGGCTCAAACCGGCCGGTCGGGGCTGTTGGAACTGACCCGAAGTCCCGTGGATCTGGCGGTTGTGGATGAGTCCCTGGGGGATATGACCGGACTGACCTTTGCCGAAAAACTGGTGGCCGTCAACCCCATGATCAACTGCGCCCTGGTCAGTTCGCGACCGGCTGATGAATTTCATGAAATCAGTGAGGGTCTGGGAATCGTGGCGCAACTGACCCCCAACCCGGATAAAAATCAAGCCCGGGAACTGCTCCGTCATCTGGAAAGCATTTTCAGCCTGTCCGCAAAGCAGAAAGCTCCTTAAGGCCGGTTTTGGTTTCGATAATGCGTCGCTGGTATTCCCGGCTTGCCCGGCCTGGTGTTGAAATTTCGTAAAAAAAACTTGACAGAAGTCGCCGCCGCCCTTATTTTTGAGCATAATCTCATAAAATAAGGAGTAGTCAATTGATTATCAGCGTTGCCAGTGGTAAGGGCGGTACCGGAAAAACCACCGTGGCCACGAATATGTCGCTTGCTGTTGCCGGAGATGTTACGCTCTTGGATTGTGATGTGGAAGAGCCTAACGCCCACCTGTTTATTCGGCCGGAAATCGGACAAACCATTGCGGTTTCCACGCCCGTGCCGTCAATCGATATGACGCGCTGCACGCTGTGCAAAAAATGCGCGGAGATCTGCCGGTTTAAGGCCATTACCGTGGTGGCCGACACGGTTTTGACATTTCCCGAACTGTGTCACAGTTGCGGGGGGTGCATGTTGATCTGCCCGGAAAATGCCGTATCCGAGGTTGAACGGGAACTGCGCGTGGTGGAAACCGGTTCGAAAAACGGACTTTTTTTTGTTCATGGCCGCCTCAGAGTAGGCGAAGCCATGTCTCCGCCACTGATCCGAAAGGTCCGGGAATACATTCGGCCCGGCGGCATCAATATCATTGATGCGCCGCCCGGGACTTCCTGTCCGGTGATCGCGGCCATGAAAGACGCGGATGTGGTCCTGCTGGTGACCGAACCCACGCCTTTTGGTCTGCATGATCTGAAGCTGGCGGCCGAGGCCGTCAAACTGCTGGGGATTCCCGCGGGTCTTGTGATCAATCGGTCAGACAAGGGCGATGACCGCGTAAAAGCATATGCGGAAAAGGAAAATCTGCCGGTATTGATGGAAATCCCCTTTGACCGGCGGATCGCGGAAGCCTATTCCACCGGCCGGCTGCTTATCGACGCGTTTCCCGAATGGAAGCAGCGGTTTGCGAAACTTTATGATCAACTTGTCGCGATTGCCGGGAAAGGAGCGTAACCCATGAAGGAACTTGTGGTAATCAGCGGTAAGGGCGGAACCGGCAAAACCAGCATTACGGCCGCGTTCGCGGCCCTGGCCCAAAACAGCGTATTGTGTGATGCGGATGTGGATGCCGCGGATCTTCATCTGCTCATGGATCCCGATATTCTGAAAACATCGGATTTCAGCGGCGGCGGAATCGCCGTTATCGACCCTCAAAGATGTACGCAGTGCGGCACATGCAGGGAGGTCTGCCGTTTCGACGCGGTCAGCGAAGATTTTGTGGTGGATGATATCGCCTGTGAAGGGTGCGGGGTCTGCGTGGACATGTGCCCGGAAAACGCCATTGATTTTCCCGTCCGAACCTGCGGGCAGTGGTTTATCTCCGATACCCGGTTTGGTCCCATGGTTCATGCCCGGCTGGGCATTGCCGAGGAGAATTCCGGCAAACTGGTGACCCTGGTCCGAAAAGAAGCGCGCCGGCTTGCCGAGGAGCAGGGCCGCGACTGGATTATCACTGACGGCCCGCCCGGTATCGGGTGTCCGGTGATCGCCTCCATCGGCGGGGCTGACGCGGTTCTGGTGGTGGCCGAACCCTCGGTTTCCGGCATCCACGACATGAACCGAGTGGCCGAGCTGGCCGCCTATTTTAAGGTACCCGTCATGGTTTGCGTGAATAAATACGATTTAAATCCGGAGCAGACAGCGGCGATTGAAGAATCGGCCAAAAATAATACCACCGCTTTTGTGGGTCGCATCGCTTTTGATTCTGTTTTTACGGATGCGATGATTCAGAGAAAGACCGTGATGGAATACAACGGCAGGTCCCCGGCCAGCAAGGCGGTCCGGCAGTTATGGGAAGAGATCGTTAAACGTATAAACAACTAAAACCAATGCATTGAAAAAAAGGAGCAACATTTTATGAAAAACGGAAGAATCGCGATACCCTCCATGAACGTCGGGGGACTTGACGGCCAGCGTTCCGGACATTTCGGCCACTGCGACGTGTTTACTCTGGTGGACGTAGCCGACGGCAACATCACGGAGGTGACCACCATCCAGAATCAGGAGCATGTCCAGGGCGGATGCATGGTGCCCGTCAATCTGCTGGCCGAACACAAGGTAAACGCTCTGATTGTCGGCGGCATCGGTATGCGGCCCCTGATGGGTTTCCGGCAGGCCGGTATTGATGTTTATCATGATGATCAGCGACCGGAAATCCGCCCGGTGGTAGAAGATCTGATTGCCGGAAAACTGCCGAAGATATCCGATGATCAGGTCTGCGGCGGCGGTGGCGGAAAATGATAAAGGGATTTTAAACAGATGACATCAAAAGGGAGTCTGAGATGAAAATTGCAGTGACCGCAAAAGCACCGCATCTGGATGCCGAGGTGGATCCGCGTTTCGGCCGGGCCGCGCATATTCTGATTGTCGATACCGAAACCATGGAAGCCGAAGCACTGGACAATTCCGACAACATCAACGCCTTTCGCGGCGCCGGCATTCAGGCTGCAGGTATGGTATGTGACAAAGGCATTCATGCCCTGCTCACCGGTTATTGCGGCCCCAAAGCCTTTGCCGTGCTTGAAGCAGCAGGCGTCAAAGTGGCCAATGATTTTAACGGAACGGTCAGGCAGGCAGTGGAAGATTTTAAAAACGGAAAAGTGACCTATGCGGATCAGCCCAATGCCGACGGACACTGGTAGGAGAATGAAAAAAGTATAAGGAGGTGATTTTCATGCCCAGAGGAGATGGAACCGGACCGGCCGGACAGGGTTCCGGCACGGGCAAAGGCCAGGGAAGATGCCGGAATGACAATTTCGATCAGCCCAGGGATGCCGGATTGGGCCGTGGACCTGGAAAAGGCTCGGGCCAGGGTCAAGGCCAGGGTAAGGGCCGGGGCCGCGGGCAAGGCGGCGGGGGTCGCGGCCGGTAGCAGCCATGCCGGACGGATTCCAATACGGCAAGAAGCAGAAGGTGTTTATGACCCCGTCATTACGGCGTTAAGACGGATATATTAATACAAAAGGAGTCTCACATGAAAAAAGTGGCGATTGTTGGCTGCGGTGCATACATGGACAGCGGATATGGCTGTCCCGGTGAATGGCGATGCCTGAAAGCCGCCGCGCTGGGGGAAGGAAAATTTGACGAGCCCATGGCGGTGGTGGCATTTGTCAAATGCGAATGCCCGGGGCGAACGGCCGCACCCAATACCGGAATGGCCATCAAGCTGTCCCAGGTAAAGCCCGATGCAATATACCTAAGTTCCTGTCTGGCCAATGCAAAACCGGCGTGTCCCTACGCGTCCGCCGAGGATATGGCAAAGATCATCCAGGATAAAACCGGAGTTCCCGTTTTTCAGGGAACCCATGACTATCATTAACTCGGCAAGACGCCGGAAATCACTGATTATAACGGCGGGGAGGATGTTATGAAAAAGGGCGAAAAACTGGTGGTTGTCGGTTGCAGCGGCGCGGGCGGTCCCGCGGCCATGCTGGCAAAAAAACTGATGCCGGATATTGACGTCACGGTGATCCGCAAGGAGAAAAATTTCATCGTCCGCTGAGCCCTGCCCCATGTCGTGGCCGGTCTGGCCGCGCCGGATTCCATCGTGGTGCCGGACAAGAAGCTCCAGGATGCCGGAATCACCGTGACCGTGGGGGAAGTGGCGGAGGTGGATACCGCTCAAAAACAGGCGGTGACCGCCGACGGCCGTCGGTTTCCTTATGACAAGCTGTTTCTGGCTACCGGTTCCAGCGCGTTTGTTCCTCCCATCGAGGGCGTGGAACTCAAGGGAGTATGCGCTCTTCGCGGTCTTGACGACGCGGAAGCGATCAAGGCGTTTCTGGGCGAAAAAAACCCCCCAAAGCTGGTGTTTATCGGGGCGGGATTTATTACCATGGAAATCGCTTCGCTGCTGGCAACCCAGCAGCCGGGAGTCTATGATATAACCGTCGTGGAGCTCTGCAACCGTCCGCTTCCGCTGATGCTGGATGTGGATATGGCCGGTCCGGTTCAGGAATACCTTAAGGATAAGGACATTCGTCTGCTCACCGACACCAAAGTGGAAAAAATCGTGGGCAAAGACGGACATGTCTGCGGCGTGGCCCTTGATTCCGGGCAGATCATCGACGCAGACATGGTCTTTGTGAACGTCGGCGTCCGACCCAACGTCGCCCTGGCGGAAAAAGCCGGTCTGGAAACGGGACCGTGCGGCATCAAGGTCAACCGGTTCCAAGAGACCTCGAATCCGGACATTCTGGCCGGCGGCGATTGCGTGGAAAAAGTCAATTTCATTACCCAGAAAACCGATGCCGGCCGACTGCGGGGCCCGGCGGTGATGCAGGGACGCCTGGCGGCCAAGCGGCTGGCCGGATTTGATATCGAATTTCCCGGCGTGCTTAATGCCGGCGGTTGCCAGATGTTTGAACTGGTGGCGGCATCCACCGGTCTGACCGAAGAGGCTGCGGCCCGGGAAGGCATTGACACGGTCTGCGCGGCCGTGGATTCCAGGAGCAAACACGGCATGATCCCCGGCATGAAGCCCTGGCGGATCAAGCTGGTGTTTGACAAAAACACGCAAAAACTCATCGGCGGCCAGATTGTCAGCCATTCCATTGCCCCCGCAAGGGAGATCGACGCGGTCAGCGCGTTTATTATGGGCGGAACAACCGCAGCCGATCTTACCACTTTTACGTCGGCCTGCAACCCGGATATTTCTTCCGAACCGAGCATGGAACCCATTACCGTCGCGGCGGAACAGGTGTTGCAGAAATTACGGCAATAGGGTAGCGAAAGATCCGCAGACGACATATCGGAGACAAGGATGTATGAGATTTCTGGTGATCGGAGCCGACGCGGCCGGCATGAGCGCCGCCAGCCGTGCCAAACGCAATAATCCGAACCTGGACGTAACGGTTCTGGAACAGACCGAAGATGTTTCCTACAGCGCCTGCGGCATGCCCTATA
>CAZRES010000067.1:0-8748 GCA_964598885.1 uncultured Desulfobacteraceae bacterium
CCGGTGGCCAGGCAGGCGTCCATGATGTGCAGATCCTGGTAGGGCAGCGCCACATTGATCACCACGTCGGGATTGAATTGTTGGATCAGGGCCGTGAGTTCGGAAACATTGTCCGCGTCCACCCGGGCGGTCTGAATCGGTTTTCCCGGCAGATCCGCGGCAATTTTATCGCATTTTTCCCTGGTCCGGCTGGCCAAGAGAATATCACTGAAGACATCCGAGGCCTGGGCGCATTTGAAAGTCACCACCCGGCCCACGCCGCCGGCGCCGATTATCATTGCTTTTGACATACGTGCGTTACCTTGCTTTTTTCGGTTTCAGATTTTTTGCCCCTGATTTCAGAGAAACGTCCGCAGCAGGTCTACTTATCCGTTGGTTTCAGATGATCGCCGGACAGTACCACCAGGTTGGAGCGGTCTTTCTTGAACTGGAGTCCTTTGTGGTCCGGCCCGATTTCTTCGATGCTAATGATGCTGTAAATGGACAGGTGAAGGCTTTTAACCCCTTCAAAATGCTTTTTCTGGCTTTCTTCCTCAGGGTCGATGACAATGGGATTTGCATCGAAAACAAAATCGGAAATCGCCACAAAACTCAATCCCAAAGACGAATCCGTTACTTTTTTTGCTTTGAGCGTAACGGTTTTTCCCTCTTTGGGTTCGCGATAGGCGATCAGATAAAACGTTTCTTCTTTTTTATTGGCCATAAAGGTCTTTTCTCCTGTATCATATATCCTGTTTGAAGAAATCATCGGTTTCCGTAAGTTCATCCGAACGCCGTGAGTGCTGCGTCGGCGCGGTTCCTTCCTTGAAGCATTCAAAAATGGTCCGCCGGGTTTCGGCTACGGGCAGCAGCCCCGTGTTTGCATCAATTTTCGCAAAAACCACACTGTCGGGAACCGGAAACGTCCGAACCGGTTTTTCCTTCAGGGCCTGTTGCATGAAATCCAGCCAGATGGGGCTGGCGGCCCGGGAACCGGTTTCGTTTTTACCCAGAGGTTTTTGATCGTCAAACCCCACCCACACGCCGGTGACGTATTCCGGTGTATATCCCATGAACCACGCGTCATTTAACTGATTGGTGGTGCCGGTTTTTCCCGCCACCGGCCGGTTCAGGGCCCGGACCCGGCGGCCGGTGCCGGATTTGACGACTTCTTCCATCAAATGAGTGATGATATAGGCCGTGCTTTCTTCGATGATCTGTTCAGGTTCGGCCTGGCATTCATAAACCACGTTCCCGTCCCGGTCCACGATTTTTTCAATAAAACAGTGTGGGATCAGAGCGCCCTGGTTGGCAAAGACGGAATAGGCCTGAACCATTTCCAGCAGGGACAGCCCCGATGACCCCAGCGACAGGGAAAGATCCCGGTCCAGATGAGAGGTGATGCCGAATTTCCGGGCATAGTCAATAGCATATCCGATGCCGATTTCCCGCAGGATTTTAACGGTGATGATGTTGCGGGAAAAAATCAGCCCCTCCCTAAAAAGCGTCATCCCATGAAAGGTACGATCGTAATTTTCGGGTTTCCAGATGATATCGGTCTGCCGGTCTTCAAAAACAATGGGGGAATCCACAATGCCCGTAGCCGGCGTAAAGCCCTTGTCTAAGGCCGCGGCATAAATGATCGGCTTGAAGGCCGATCCGGGCTGTCGGCGGGACTGGATGGCCCGGTTGAAGTGGCTTTCGAAAAAATCCCGTCCCCCGATCATGGCTCTGGCCGCGCCGGTTCCGGTTTCCATGCAGAGCAGGGCCGCCTGAACTTCCGGTGTCTGCTCCAGGGCCAGCATCCAGGAATCATCATTGTTTTTGTTTTTGATCCGGACCTGGATCACGTCGCCCTCGGCGAGGACGCTGCCGGGCCGGGAGATCCGGCGGGCCGTGTATTCCACCTCGGGATCCGGCGGGCTTGCCCAGCGCATATCAGCCAGGGCCAGGGTTCCCCGCTGGTTGCCCATCCGCACGGTAACGCTGTCGGCGGCGTCATCCACCCCGATGACAACGCCCCGGATGATATCGCCGCTCTCCGGAGGCGATACGGCCATTTCGGCTTCCAGCTCTTTGGAAAACGCTTCGATTTTTTCCGGCGGGATGTGGTCTTCGGGACCGCGGTACCCCTGGCGTTTATCCAGGTTGCGAAGACCTTTTTCAATGGCATTTCGGGCCATTGTCTGCATCTCGACATCCACATTGGTGAACACCGTGTACCCGTTGGCATATACCTTGTCCTCCCCGAACATGGCGATCAGCTCTCGGCGTACATATTCCGTGTAATGGGGCACTTTTTCCGCGAAAAGATTTCGGCGGGCGGCGATATCCAGTGTTTCTTCAATGGCGTCTTCCGCCTCGGCATCGGATATGTGGCCTTCCTTGATCATCCGGGTTAACACATAAATCTGGCGGGTTTTGGCCCGTTCCGGAAACCGGAACGGCGAATACCGGCTGGGCGCCTGTGGCAGTCCCGCCAGCATGGCGCATTCGGCCAGGGTCATTTCTTTTGCGGATTTGCCAAAGTAATTTTCCGCCGCCGCTTCCACGCCATAGGCCCCGTGTCCCAGATAGATCTGGTTCAGGTAGAGATACAGAATCTGATCCTTGGTGAACTCTCTGTCGATGCGGTAGGCCAGGATGGCTTCCTTGATCTTTCGCTGATAGCTCCGCTCCGGGGTCAGGAGAAAGGACTTGGTCACCTGCTGGGTGATGGTGCTGCCGCCCTGGACAATGCCGCCGGCGGACAGGTTTGCGATGAAAGCCCGGATGATGCTGTAGAAATCGATCCCCTCGTGAATATAGAAACGGGCGTCTTCGGCGGCGATAAAAGCCTGGATCAGCTGCGGCGGCATGTCCGACAGCGGGATGATCTTGCGCCGTTCCTTGTGAAATTCCGCGATTTTTCGTTCGTCCCGGGCATAAACCGTGGTGATGATGGGCGGACGGTAATCCTCCAGCCTGGAAATTTTCGGCAGGTCCCGGGAAAAATAGATATAGACAGCCCCAAAGGTTCCGGCACCCAGCAAAATGGCGGCCACACCAAGGAGAAGCAGTATTTTAATGAATTTAAGCAGTGCCTTCATGTTGTCTGGTTTTCAAACCTCTTTTCAATTTGGTTTAACAGGTGCAAATAGCGGGGGTAAAAAACGATAAATCCGTTTCCCCGCAGTTTATAACGTAAGAATCATATCCGGGTTTTTTGCTTTTCGCAAGGGGCGTTGGCTTCGCATGAGAATCCGTTTGACAGAATAAAATAGATCCGATATGAACAAATGCAATATCAGACTGAAGTCCGATGATCCAAGCCACGAAGGTCTTGCCGCTGGTTGTAAGCGTTCAAACCCTTGTGGTTTTTTTTATTTTCGGCTTAGAGGAAATACGATATGCATATTTCCGAAGGGATCCTGTCCGGCCCGGTGCTGCTGTCCGGCGCGGCGATGGCGGTTGCCGGAACCGCCATCGGTCTTAAAACGCTCGATTACGACCGGATCGCCCGGACCGGGATCCTGGCCGCCGCGTTTTTTGTGGCCTCTTTGATCCATGTTCCGGTGGGACCGTCTTCGGTGCACCTGATCTTAAACGGGATCGTCGGCCTCATGCTCGGCTGGGCCGCTTTTCCGGCCATTTTAACCGCGCTGGTGCTCCATGCCCTGTTTTTTCAGTTCGGCGGCATCACCACCCTGGGAGTAAACACCATCATCATGGCCCTGCCCGCGGTGGTCGGTTATTATCTGTTTTCGCCCCTGGTTCGGCGGGGAGGCTGGCTGGTTTGGGCCGGCGGGTTCGGATGCGGTTTTTTTGCCGTGGCCGCCAGCGCCCTGCTCATGGCCGGCGCGCTGGTCTTTACGGAAGCCCGGTTTCTGGAAGTAGCGTATCTCGTGCTGATCGTCAATCTGCCCGTGATGATCATTGAAGGCATTATTACCGTGTTTTGCGTGTTATTTATCAAGAAAGTGCAGCCCGAACTGATCATCTGAGCAATGGTCCGAAACGGCGGATGCTTTAAAACCGAATTGGCAATTACCGGAGGATGACCCCGCATCCATGAAAGGAAATCACGGAACATGATGGATGAACCCTTTGCCAACGGCGCATCCATAATCCACCGGATCGATCCCCGCTTCCGGGTGGTGGCGGCGACGGGTTTCGCGTTTGTGGTGGCACTGAGCCACGGTTTTGCGGCGCTGGCCGCGGCCGCCGGCGTTTCCGTCGGCCTGGTTCTGCTGGCGCGGCTTCATCCGGGCCGCCTGGCCCGAAGGCTTCTGGTGGTCAACGGATTTATCGCCCTGTTCTGGATCATGCTCCCGTTGACCTACGGCGGCGATCGCGTCTATCCCATCGGACCGATAAACCTTTCCGTGGAAGGGACTCTTCTGGCCGCTAAGCTGACCGTCAAGTCCAATGCCATCCTGCTGGCCCTCATCGCCCTGCTGGCCTCCCAATCCTTTGCCACCCTGGGGCAGGCCCTGCATCGTCTTCGGGCGCCGGAAAAACTGGTATTTTTATTGATGCTGACCTATCGGTACGTTTTCGTGATCGAGCAGGAATATCAGAAAATCCACCGGGCCGTTAAAATCCGGGGATTTCAGCCGGCCACTTCCCTGCATGCCTACAAGACGTTTGCCTATGTCATCGGCATGCTTTTTGTCCGGGCGTCTAACCGTGCCGACCGGGTCTACCGGGCCATGCAATGCCGGGGGTTTACCGGGCGGTTTTACAGTCTGGCCGAATTTCCGGCGTCTTTTGCCAACTGGATTTTTCTCGGCGCCGTGACCGTTGCGGTAGCCGGCATCATCTGCCTGGAATGGATCTTTCATGGATAATCATCAGCCCCTTATTCAGCTGGAAGGAATCCGCTTTGCCTATACCCCCGGCCTTCCGGTGCTCGACAATCTCGATTTTACCTTGCACCGGGGCGACCGGATCGGTCTGCTGGCTCCCAACGGCAGCGGAAAGACCACCCTGTTTCATGTGATTATGGGACTGCTTCCGCCCGGGGCCGGCAGGATCTCGCTGTTTGGAAAACCCATGGAAAAGGAACGGGATTTCGCGGAAATGCGGTTAAAAATCGGATTGTTGTTTCAGGATGCCGATGACCAGCTTTTCTGTCCCACGGTGATCGAAGACGTGGCATTCGGGCCCCTGAATATGGGAAAATCCCGGGAAGAAGCCGTCCGGATGGCAAAGGAAACCCTGGAATTTTTAGGGCTTGCCGATTTTGAAAACCGGATCACCTTCAAGCTTTCCGGCGGGGAAAAGAAACTGGTCTCTTTGGCCACGGTGCTGTCCATGAGTCCCGAGGTTCTGCTGTTAGATGAGCCCCTCACCGGTCTGGATGCCCGGACCCGGACCGTGATTACCAAAGTTCTTTCCCGCATCGGGCTGTCGTATATCGTCATTTCCCATGATATCGAATTTCTGCAGGAGACCACCTCGGCCATCTATTCCCTGCAAAACGGCCGGCTGCATGTGGATGATCAGGTTTATGTCCACCGGCATGATCACGCCCATGTGCTTGGAAATGTACCCCACAAGCATTGACGAACCGGATCCGGTGGCGTAAAAAATCTTGGCAAACGTTGTTTTCTGTATTATTTTAAATTATTGGAAAAAGAAGGACAACCAGAAAACGGATTTTATGAATTCATGGAAAGAATTGAATAAAACAAACTCATGAAAAAGCGATTGTAGTTGCTAATTTTGTTGGAGGAAACAGATGAAACTGTTGAACTGCTTTGGCGAGAAACTATCGGCGTTTATCATCGGCACCCTTTTACTGGTGCTGGGAATTTCGTTTGTGGTGCTTGGCTTTACCCTTCTGCCGATAATTGGTTTTGTCATTGCCGTGCCGGCCTTTATCGCATCGGTACCGTTTCTAAAGGACGCGTTCACTGAAGCCTGCCGCTATTACGGCGTATAAAAAAATTGAAAAAATTGGGGACAGCCACTAATTTTTTTCCGTATTACGGGAATAAATAAAAGGAATTGGACATAAAAAATTAGTGGCTGTCCCCAATTTTTGGTCCCGATTTTCAAACCAGGCGGAAGGCAACCACTGCATCCGTCGTCTCCGGTCGGATCTGCTGCCGCCGCTCCAGAAACCGCAGATGGGAGAGGGCTTCGCCCGTGGCAAACCACTTCTGGGCCACGGGAAAATCTTCCCATGAGTCCGCTTCAATATCCCAGGTCATGTGAGAGGCCACTTCAAAGGCGTTTTGGGGAGAGCTTTGGGCCAGAATATCGATGATTTCATCGATCCGCACGGCATGGTGGCGTTTCAGCTCGTCGATCCGACCCTTGTAATTCTCAAAGATCCGCCGGTGTCCCGGCAGCACCCGATCCACATCCAGATCATAAATTTTATCCAGGCTTTCGATATAGCTGCGCAACGGATCGCCGTCATCAGACCAGCACTGAATGTTGGGGGTGATATCATCGAGAATATGGTCCCCGGCGATGAGAAACCGCTGCCGGGGTTCATAGAGACAAGTATGGCCGGCCGTATGCCCCGGGGTCTGGATGCAGGTGAACCGATACTGGCCGATCTCGAGAAGATCCCCGTCGTTGATGATATTTAACGCCGGAACCCAGCCGGTGCCGTATTTGAATCCCGGGTGCTGGTGCAGAGCGTCGCGGAGCATGGCCTCCGGAAACCCGTTCACGGCCGCGTAGCGGATCATGGGTTCAAATCCCTGCCAGTTTTCAATAAGTTCGGTATCCGGCCGGTTGAAATGGATGCGGGTGGCCGGCGTTACCAGTTCGGAAAGCAGACCGAAATGATCCGCATGCAGATGGGTGATGAAAATATCGGTGTTTTCCAGATCCATCCCGATTTCCGCCAGCCCGTCGAGCATGGCGGTTTTGCACTCCTCCCGGTTCAGGCCCGTGTCCACCAGCAGATTCCGGCTTCCATTTTTTCCCCGGATGGCGTAGGAATTGAGATACTTCAGCGGACTGCCGGGCAGCGGAATTTTGATGCGAAACAGGTCCGGATACAGTTCCTCCGGCATATAAAACCTCCAGACATTAAAAAATAACGAACGCTCACTCTATTTTTTTAAAAAACATTGTACGCCGATAAACTAAATTTTCAACCCCATAAGTTTGGATAAGCCGGAATGGAAACCGCAACAAGCGCTTTATGTGGTTGAAACTTTTTCCGCCATGCATTCTATGTTTGGTATTTATCATCCCAGAGATTTGTAATAAAATCTTTCCAGGGAAGAATTACGACCTCTCCTGCTTTACGGGGAGTGTCTTCAAGGCATACCAGTATCAAATTTTCAAAACGTTTTTCTTCCTTGATCGCCGTTAATCCGCTGAAGTCTTTTCCGGTGATAGTGGATTTGCCTTTGATCTCAACGGCGGTTTTTTCATTGATGATAAAATCGACTTCATAACCCGATGTGGACCGCCAATAGCAGAGCTCGCCTTGTCCCCTGCAATCCATATATGTTCTGATCTCATGGTGAATATAGGCTCCAAATGCCTCTCCAAATTCCGGAGATCTCATTTGCAGACTGCGACGACCCTGCAGAAATCGGGCTACGCCGATGTCGAAAAAATAGAATTTAGCGGTGGAAATCGGCTTTCGTTTAACCGATTTTTTCCATGCCGGCAGATCATCCCCCACCAGCGTATCACGCAGAATCTGGAAATACTCCTGAACGGTGGATCTTGGGACCTGCGCATCATTGGCGATATTGGAATAATTAATCATTTTACCATTGCAAAGTCCGGCTACGGTGAGGAATCGGCTGAATGCGGGTACGTTGCGCACAACAGCCTCAGCGGCGATTTCTTCCCTGAGATAATTTCCCGTATAAGCCTCCAGATCTTCATACGGCGCATCGGAGAAATAAACAGAGGGGATCAAGCCTGTATCAAGAGCCTTCATCAATTGGAAATCTTTTTTTAACTCCGTGAAAACAAACGGATGCAATCTTCTGGTTCTGGCGCGCCCTCCCAGCAGGTTTACCCCTTTGTGACGCAGTTTCCTGGCGCTGGATCCGGTAAGGAGAAAATTGATCCCTTTGCTTTCAATCAACTCATGGACTTCATCGAGCAGAATCGGAAGTTTCTGAATCTCGTCAATGACCACGATGGTTTCATCTCCCGTGATTTCCTGACGAAGTCGCTGGGGCGCTCTGCTGAGTTTCAGATAGACATCCGTTTGGAGTAAATTATAATATCGATGCCTGGCCAGCGTGTTTCGAATAAGGGAGGTTTTCCCCGTCTGACGCGGCCCAAACAGAAAACAGGACTTTTTGGGAAGAACGCTGGAAAGATCCAATTGTCTGCTGATGTACATGGCCGCCTCCAATAAAAATTGACAAGTATACCGGCATTTATCATGATAATTGCCAACTTAACTGTTGTTTATCGCAAAAACAATCTCTTTTTTAGCCCGTGCCATACGATTCGCTACAATTGTGGCATTTGATTCCGTCCCTTCCGAGTCCGGCGACGGTATCGATCCCATCGATCCCTTCCTCCTTTCCTTGTCAACGGCAACGGTTGCTCGGGGCCGGCCCCGGAACCTCCGCTAAACTCCCAGCCACCAGGTTGGATGGTTACAAAATTAAAAGTGCGAAAAATTCTGGACACTACCTATTTCTGCCTTTATTTCATGGCATGGGGCATATTTTTGTTGGTGGTTCTGACGGCAATCGCCGTCGCTGAAACGCTGGATGGAAGTTTGAGGTCGGGAACCGACACAGCGGGTGGTGCTGGATTCGAGACGGTCGCTTCAGCAACGGCCAA
>CAZRES010000067.1:8848-10177 GCA_964598885.1 uncultured Desulfobacteraceae bacterium
TAATGCGCCGATAAAGCAACTGGAACCGCTGCTGTCCTCAGCCGTCGGGGCCGGCGCGGTATCCCGGACAGGCCGGGAAGCGCCCACGGTTTCGGATACCGGACCGATGGGTCCGTAAAAATGGCGCGCTTCTTTGGGGCCGATCTCGATTTCTTCGAGTTTGTAGTAATAACGTTCCTCATCGGTGAAATCCACCCCGCAGTCGGTAAAAGCATATCTGGCGCCCATGGTTTCCGTCAGGGATTTGGACCGAGTATAGCTGGTGGGAATCATTTCATATTCACCGTTTTTTTCGGCGCTCCGCCACAAATAAAACCCGAGGGTGTCGATTTCGGTGGCGGTTTCCCAGGCGATGTCCACGCAGCCGTTTTCGTTTACGACAGCGGTAAAGGATGCCAGGGTGATGGCCAGAGGCTGATTGATGCCGCCAAGGATGTATTCCGTTCCCGTTTCTCCGCTAACAGTCAACGTTTTATTAACTGTATCCCAAACGGCTGAGGCATCTGACCACACATCACAAGGCGGATCGTCAAGACGACATTCCATACAATAATCGTCCCGCTTTGCCAGGCCGATTTGCGGCTTATCCGAATCCAATGGATCATCGGCTTCTGCCGGCACCATGGGATTGCCGTCGTAATAATAAATGACTTCATATTCTAGCGGTGTTGCAGTTTGATAGGTTACAAACGCACCCCAGTAGCGGTAATAATCCACGGAAGACCAGTCGGTTGGGGGCGTCAGGCCATTGGGCGATACATAGGAATAATAGGAATCATTCCAGAGATCCGGCAGATAAACAGGGGCTTCCTGGAGAAGATAGATATGAATTCCATAATCTTGACTCCATGTGCCGCCTCCGGTAGTGGCGGTTGCTTGAAATGCATCACCATCCGGATGGGCGAGAGGTGGATCAATATCCGGTAAATTTGTACCATCATGATAGCTATAAGCACTGTCATCGCCGATGGGAGCTGATGAGCAGATCCGGGCATCCCGGATATCATTGCTGGGATCGGCCCCAAAACCTGTCATGGTGCCGGTGTTGCTATTATCGGAATAATCCGGGCACGCGGCACTGTCGGTCTCCTCGTCAAACCGCCAGTAGCCCACCAGGTCGGTAAAAGCATCTTCTGTCGGATTCAGTTTCCGGCACATGGCGTCCCGGATATCGTCCTGGCCGCGGGCGATTTCCCAGATGCGGACTTCGTCAATAATCCCTAAAAAATTAGTGCCACTCGTACCGATTGTTAGATTATTACCCGTTGTATCTCCCGAAGCTTGTGTAGATGCGGCGCTGTTTAAATCCAAGACGCCGTTGATATAAAT
>CAZRES010000067.1:10187-12115 GCA_964598885.1 uncultured Desulfobacteraceae bacterium
CACGGTGTCTCGGCATGCAATCGTGACGGTCGCGCCGTCCCATGTGCCGGTGATGTGATACCATGTCTGAGGCAGCAAGTCCGTGTTGCTTGTTATCGTGTTACTGCTTGAATCGCTTGAGTTATATAACGAAAAAACAATATTCCCATCCGTCGCATCCCCTAAGTAATAAAGAGAATATCCATCATCAGATCCATCCCACTTACTTATGATCCCAGCATTTGTCTGATTCGATTCAGCAATGTAAATCCACGCCTCAAGAGTGCCGGCAGTAGTCAATTGGAGTGAAGCATCATCTGAAACATCAACATATCCGGCGCCATCAAACTCAATTGCATTCCGTGGGTCCATTTCGGCGCCGAGAATATACTCGGTTCCGGATTGCTCTTGTTTGGTAAGAACACCAACATCGATGGTTGCATCAAGGTCTTTCCAAGGCTCGCAATTGCCATTCCGGAACGCCACCTTGAGATTTTCCTGGCGCCCGATGCCCGCCGGATTGCATGTGTAGGCAATGTCATAAGTTGGATATTTACCTCCGGTGACAAACACGCCAAATTGCCCGCGCTCTCGAAACAGGCGCCAAGGCAGGGGCCCCCGGCCGTCGTCATCTGTCACATCTTCTATGTAGTAGACCTGAAGGCCTGATTTATCTGCTTCGCTCCAGGTGCCGCCATTGGCTTCGGCGTAAAAGGATTCATCGGTCAGATCGGGATGGTTAAGAGTTACTGTAAAAGCGGCATCCGTATAACCAAAACCGCTCAAATCCCCGATGGGCGCCGATGAGCACACATGCCGGCCGGAATAAATGATGGCGGTATTCTCATTGCCGCTGTCATCCGTAAGGGTTTGCCCGGAAATTTCGTCAAAGCGCCAGTAGCCCGCTAAATTTGCTGGCAGTGTTGGGGTTTCCGCATCCACGTCAAAAAGTTTCCGGCACATAAATTCTCGAAGAGCGCTATCGTCTTTAACGGTATCCCAAATACGGACCTCATCAATATCGCCATTAAAAAACCACCCGGTATTGTTTATATCTGGATCAAGATCGGCACCGATGCCGATAGGAAAGCCATCATCATTTAGCGTGATGCTCGCCGTCTCGGTACTGTGCAGATATCCATTGATGTAAATACGAATATTGGTCCCATCAAAGGTCCCGGCCAGATGATACCAGCGGTTCGCGATGAGTGGAAATTCCGAAGACGCGGTATGGGCCGTTGTATCGTTTTGCCAGACTCTGAATGCCGGTTCATTGCCGTTTTCCAGGAAAAGCGCATATGCGTCGTCTTTGACCACCACCGCAATGTTGTCGGATTGAGCCGAGCTTTTCTTCACCCAGGCTTCCACGGTCAGGGCGCTTTTTCCGCTAACACTTAAACTGGTGCTGTGCTCTACATGAACCCGGTCGATGATGCCGTCTAAGCGCATGGCCCGGCGTTTTTGGGGTATTACTGGCGATTCGGGCTCCCCGGGATCAGGATCGTCGGGGTCGTCAGGCTTGACAAAATCCTGCCACAGCAGATACGGATATCCATCATTTACGAAAGGCGTCTCCGTATCAATAGCCCAGATCGTCCCAAAATCCCAACCCACAAAATTGGCCAGCGTTTTCATCTGGGCGGTACTTCTGGGAAATCCACCGGCGCTGGCGGACTGACCGGATGTTTGCGTATCCCAGTAGGAGCCCGTAATCACGCCATTGTTGCCGGCGCCGCCAATTTGTATCCGGCCCACCAGGCCGCCCACAAATGTACCGGGCGACGTAACCGCTCCAGTGGAATAACTGCGAATGATTTCCCCCCTGAGTACCACACATCCCGCCAGGCCGCCCACGCGTTCGGCGCCGGCATCATTGACCGTGACCGATCCCCGGGCGTATGAATCCATAATGGTGCCTTTCTGGGAGCATCCCGCCAGGCCTCCGAATT
>CAZRES010000067.1:12125-16732 GCA_964598885.1 uncultured Desulfobacteraceae bacterium
TCAACTCGGTATCAAACGCTACGAACGAGCAGTCAACGAGTCGTCTGGACTGAATAAAATTGCTGAAATATCGATGATTTTCAACGATCAATGGGTGCGGTCGACGAAACCCGTATGAATCCATAATGGTGCCTTTCTGGGAGCATCCCGCCAGGCCTCCGAATTTATCTTTTCCGGCTGAAGGATTGCCTGAAAAATAAACATCAATATCCGCATAGCATTGAGAAATAACGGGGTTGTTGGTGCCGCCCGGGGTTTCCGTGAGGCTGTTGTGCGAGCCTACCAGTCCGCCGGTGGCGCCATCGCCGGTCACTTCGCCGTTTATGGCGTAGCACCGGTAAATCAGGGTATCGGTATTGCCCGTAACCCGACCGATAAGCGTCCCGACCCCCCGGGCGCCGATGACTTCCACATCTTCCAGCCGAACATTTTGAATGACGGCCCCCAGCCCCACATGGCCGAACAGTCCGACGTTGTTCGTGGTGGGTCGATTGATACGAAGCCCGGTAATTTTATAGCCATCCCCGTTGTAAGAACCGGTAAATTCATCGCCGTTGCCGATGGGCAGCCAGCCGGTGCCGCCATCCCAGGTTGATGTGTCCGAGGCATCGATATGCGCGGACTGAAGATAGTGCTTATCCCAACGGTCGCTGTCCTGGGCAATCCAGCAGAGATTGCTCAGGGTGGCAATCTTGTAAGGATCAGAATCAGTTCCATCCCCATCCCCCGGTTCAACAGGGTTACATGCAGTGGATGCAGGCTGATGGGGATAGCCCTTCCATGTCAAAAAAGGGTATCCGCCATTATACAAGCTGTTTATACCCCATATATAATTTGTGCCGTTAACGTCTTCTCCTTGAAAATCCCAATCGGCGCCGGTAAACGTGTTCATGTCTTTCATTTCGGATGTGGTTTTGCCGACTCCCAGCTCCGATATGCTCAAACCGCTGTTGTTTGCATCCCAAAAATTATTTTCATCAAAAAAATTGGAGTCGGTGGTTTTATTGCCCACCAAGCCGCCATAATCAGAAACCAATCCAGCCGTATCAACCTCTCCGGTGGAATAACTCCGCCTTACACCGGCATTCCAGACCTCCCCAATAAGACCGCCGATCATTGGATTGTCAAACCCACCGTCTTGAGCCGTTACATTTCCCCTGGCATAGGAATCTTCAACAAAGCTGTTCCAGCCGATGGCGCCGATTAAACCGCCTACCCGGCCGCGCCCCGAAACATTGCCTGTTGCGAAGCATTCTTTCACGGTTGAAGTTGTATTTATGTGTCCGATAAGACCGCCGTGATACAATGAATTATTGGTGACTTCCACTTCTACTGTAACCGAGGAGCTGCATTCCAAAAAATCAGTGCGGCGGCCCCAACCAGCCAACCCGCCGGTATTTCGCATGCCTTTTACCGCGCCAGTGACATGGCAATTTTCAATGGTATTCCACTGGTCCGCCAAGCCAACCATGGTGCCCACTTCACGATTTCCAATGATATCGGCATTGATGAGAGTGAGATCTTTGATGACTACCTTTTGTGTTGACACCCCGCCGGTGATGCCGAACAAACCCATATTATTTGAACCCGGCCGGTTTATACTCAGATTTGAAATGCGGTAGCCCTGCCCATTATATGTGCCTGTAAATTTTGTGACACTGTTTCCTATGGGTGTCCAGCCTTCCCCGCCGAACCAGGTGGCCGTAGCGCACGCATCAAAATCTGCCGTCTGGATATAATGCTTATCCCATCGCGACGGCTCAACGGCAATCCAATAAAGATGCGGCAACATTGAAATTTCATAGGGATCGCTGGACGTGCCGTCGCCATAAGGCGGGGCCAGGGCATTGCAGCCGTTTGGGTCATATTCATAAGCGCCGGGATCGACGGTGGCCGTGCCATTGCCGTTTCCATCCAGCAAACGATCCATGCCCCTCAGATCCTTGTCGATGCCGGCGGGGACATGGCTGTTGAGACCGGCGTCAATGGCCGGAGACGTGCATCCGCAGAGAAAATAATTGCCCAGAATATTAGGCGTATTGGCAGATGTCGGCGCGTAGGGATTTAAAAATACGGGATCTGAAGTCTGGCTGTTGGTGGCGCTCACAACGCCACTGGTCCCGTTGGATGCGATATAGACATCTTCTGAATCAGCGCCGTATATGGAATAATCAATGTTGGCGGTGCAGGTATCGCATACCCACAGTTCATTGCCTTCGGGGCTGGCATTGCCCCATAAAATTGAATTGTTGATGGCAATTATCGAGCCCCCGACGAGGCTGATGCCGCCGCCCCGCTCCCCGCTGTAGTTGCCGGCGATGGTGGTATTAATGATCTGTGTGTCATCATCATTGAGATAGATGCCGCCGCCATGCTTCACGGATTTGTTGCCGCTGATCAGGGAATTAATGAGTTGGGAAGAGGCGAATCGACTGTAAAATCCGCCGGCCTGTTCACTTGCTTGATTGCCGCGGATGATGCAGGACGCGACCATACTGTTATGCCTGTCGCTGAATATGGCCCCGCCGTATTCGGCACTGTTTTCTTCGAAGGTGCTGCTGCTGATCTGAACGTCGGAGGCTTCACGATTGGCATCACTGCCGCTGTTGTGAAACAACGCCCCGCCGTATTGCGCCTCATTGCCATTAAATATCGAATCCGTTATGCTTATGTTGCCGGGATTGAGATAGCTGAAAACCGCGCCTCCCTTGGAGGAAGTCGCGCTGACTGTATTTTCATAAAACTGGCAATGGCTGATTGTCGGCCCTTCGGTATTTTCAGATGTTGTATTGTAAATCGCGCCGCCGCCATCATCGACTCCACTGCTGGTTACGTCGTTATTGCTGAATGTGCAATGGCTGAAAACCGGGTTGTTTCTTATATTAAAAACCGCGCCTCCCTTTTCTGAGGCTGTATTGTTTGAAAAAATCGTATGGGAAACGTCGGGATCACTGTAGCGGCTGTTATACATGGCGCCGCCTTCAGTTGCGGAATTGTTTTTGAAAATGCAGTTCCGAATAGTTGGACTGCTGCCGTTGGCTGAAGAACTGCCTGAATTCAACATCCCGCCGCCCTTATTATCGGGATCTGCACCATCTGCCTTGCCCCCGGTGATGGTAAAGCCGTCGAGAACGGCACTGCTATCAAGGCTGAGATCTACATGGCGAAAAACATGATAAACATTATCGACAGCTCCGCTCAATATGGTTTCGTTGGCATCAAAATCGCGATCATCAAGATCAAAAGTAGCGGGATCCTCGGTTCCTTCAAATCCGCCGTACACCTCAACCCCGCTTTCAAGTTGAAACGTACGGAAACGATTTCCGGATCCGCCGACTTCATTGTCCGGCGCGTAGGCACCTTTTGCCGTCCATATGTCGTCTCCAGAATTCGCGGCTGCCAAGGCAGTCTGAAAATTCGTGTACGCATCATTCCAACTTGATCCATTGTTGCTTCCGGAGGCATCATGCTTGACATAAATCACGGCGGCATGGGCGGCCCGGCTTCCGATGCCCGTAGAAAATCCAACCAGAACCAGCATGAAAGCGGCTAAGAATCCTACTCCTTTTGCGACCCAATGGCTTTTTTTCATGAACATATCCTTAAAATATTTTTCGGAAGTCCTGATTTTTATCGCATTTAAAATTATGAAGACAGAATCAAAAAGTTAATTATTTTTTAAATTTCTATCAGGGTTTTTTAATATTATCAATCTTAATTGGCAGAAGGTTAACCTGTTGCCAGGGTGATGTAAAATTTTTATGAGGGCATCATATGGGTTAAAATCGGAGATTTCCTTCCATCAGAGTATGCTCCAAATCGACGTCAAATCAAATAGAAACGGCCGGAAACCATGAAACATGATTCCCGGCCGTTTGCTGTTGCCCGAAGTGCTTATGGCCCAAGTGGCCCGGGTGTAAATTGAGAATCGTCAAAGTCCATTTGATAACCTAAATAATATGAGGGGGCCACGGACAGAGTAAATTCAAACCCGCCGCCTCCGCGGGATTCGATGGTACCCTCGCCAAGATTGTCGCGATGATAGGGTATGTTGTCGATGGTTCCGGTAAAGCTGTTGAATTGGGCGTGGATCTGGCCTTCGGCCCTGTCGACGCCCCATGTAACGGATTTGAGCTGCCGCAGATTCGGGTCATCGAAATTCTCAAACACTGCCTTGAGAAAAAATCCCTCGGTAATGTAATTGTTTTCAGGTTCCACACCGGTTCCGATACTCACGTCTCTCCAGTCATGGTCCCATCCAAATTCCGGATCAGGGCTCTTGTAATTGTATTGGTCGTGATACCCGAGTTTCAGGGTATCGATGGTGGTGTACTGGGCGGTGTTGATGTTAAACCAGAGATTCATCGTGCTTTCGGCGCCGTCTTCAACCAACGTGAACTCCGAAAACCCTTCCGCGTAAATATCGTGCATTTCCGAATCATTCAAAGCACGCATTTCGCAGATGCCGGATACCGGCAGCAGACAGATGGTCAAGGCGATGAACAGCGACAGAAAATAGCCGGACGTGCGTTTCATTATATCCTCCCCATGGATGGGCACGCATGGAATTTTTTGTTATTTTATCAAGTGACTGTTCATTATCCACA
>CAZRES010000068.1:0-3023 GCA_964598885.1 uncultured Desulfobacteraceae bacterium
ACCAGCCTGGAATTTGAGCGCATGGTCAACGCCGGCGGCCCCACCAGCGGAGAGCTGATCCGGCCAACGGATCGCAAGCACCCGAAATCGGTTGGTTTCATTCAGTGCGTGGGCTCCCGGAGCAGCCGCCGGGGGAGCGATTACTGCTCCAATGTCTGCTGCATGAACACCATCAAGAGCACCCTGGTGCTCAAGGAACATTATCCGGATATAAATATCAAGGTCTTCTACATCGATATCCGGGCCTTTGGAAAGGGGTTTGAGGATCTGTTCAAGCGGAGCCGGCGGCTGGGGGTCAATTATCTGCGGGGTCTTCCCGGCAATGTCACGCAGCTTCCCGACAAGAGCCTGCGGGTGTCGGTGGAAAACACGGTCACCGGCGGTCTGGAAACCCATGATCTGGACATGCTGGTCCTGGCCCTGGGTCTGGAGCCGACCGACGGGGCCCGGAGGCTTCAGGAAATGCTGGGGCTCCAGATGACGCCCGACGGGTTCTTTCTGGAGGCCCATCCCAAGCTTCAGCCCGTGGATGCCGCCACCCGGGGCGTGTTTTACGCCGGATGCGCGGAAAGCCCCAAGGACATCAAGGAATCGGTCACCCAGGCGTCCGCGTCCGCCGGCCGGGCTATCCGGTTGATGCACCGGGGCGAGATCAACACCGAACCCATTACTTCCGAAGTGATCCCCCGATTTTGCAAATCCTGCGGCAAATGCGCCGAGGTCTGCCCGTATAACGCCATTGTGGTGGATGTCCGGGCCAAAACCCCGGCCGTGGTCAATTCCGCGGCCTGCGCCGGCTGCGGGACCTGCGGGGCCGAGTGCGCCTTCGGGGCCATTGTCATGAACCATTACACCGACGAGCAGATCATCGGCCAGGTGGATGCCCTGCTGGAAGCCAAAGCCGAGACCAAAATTCTGGCCTTTGCCTGCAACTGGTGCTCCTATGCGGGGGCCGATTACGCGGGCGTGTCGCGGCTCCAGTATCCGCCCAACGTGCGCATGATCCGCACCATGTGCTCGGGCCGGGTGGACGAGAAATTCATCTGGCGCGGTTTTGAACAGGGCGCGCCCGTGGTCCTGGTGAGCGGCTGTCATATCGGGGACTGCCATTATATCGACGCCAATAAATGGACGGAAAAACGGGTGGAAAAAATCCGCAGGCGTATGGTAAAATGGGGCATCCGGCCGGAGCGGCTCCAGTTGGAATGGATCAGCGCGGCCGAAGGGATCCGCTTCAAGCAGGTCATGGAGCAGATGGAAGCCCTGCGCCAAAGCGTGACCCCGGAGGAGATCGCCGAAACCGTCGCCATTCTGGCCCGCCAGCGCAAACGCAAAGATGACGGATCAGAAGACGATAAATAGAACACATCCAGGAGAAACCACACATGCAGATCAAGACCAGCGACCTGCCGGGCATCGGAAAGCGCTATACCTTTAAAACCGCCGGTGGCGAGCAGATAACCGTTATCCTGCACCATAACGGACACCGGGAGATCTATCATTTCAGCAAGGATGAGGAGGATGATCCGGATTTCAACCTTACCTTGACCGACGAGGAAGCCCGTCAACTGGGCACCCTCCTGCTGGGGGTGGATTATCAGCCTGTTGCCGATGACCGGGTGGAGCTTTTCCTGAAAAATATTCGTCTGGAATGGATCAAGGTGGAACCCGACAGCTGCGTCGCCAATAAGAAGATCATCGACAGCCAGATCCGTTCACGAACCGGTTCCACCATCATCGGAATTCAGCGGGGCGACACCATGATCGGCAGTCCCGATGTCCACGAGGTAATTCTTCCCGGCGACGTGCTCATGACCATCGGCAACCGGGACCAGACCAAAAGTTTGGATAACATGTGCAAGCTTTAAATCTCCCATTTCTGTTGTTCGCCGGCCTGATTCTGTGCGTCTTTTTTCTGGTCAGCTTCACGTCCCAGAAATTCAGACTGCCGTCAGTCCTGGTCTATATTGTCCTGGGCGCGGCCGTATCGACGTTTTTCCATGATATCGAAGCCATCCACACGGTGGCCGAAATCGGCATTGTGCTCCTTTTTTTCTTATTGGGACTGGAATTTCCCCTGGCCCGGATGGTGGGCATTTCCCGGAAAATCTGGCCGGCGGGTCTTTTAGATGTGGTGTTCAATCTCGGCGGAGCCATGGCCATTGCTCTGCTTTTCGGCCTGGGGTTGATTCCTTCGTTTATCATCGGGTCCGTGGCCTATGCCACCAGTTCTTCCATCTCCGCCAAGATGCTGGAGGAAAAAAAGCGCCTGGCCAATCCCGAGGCGGAATTTATCCTGGCCCTGCTGATTTTCGAAGATCTGGTGGCCCCGATTCTGGTGTCGTTTATTGCCGGCGTAAGCGATGGGGAAGCGCTTTCCCCCGCATTTATGGGTCTGCTTCTGTTTAAAATTATCCTGCTGGTGGCCGGCGCCATTGTCATGGGACATTACGGGTTCAAACGGCTCAATCAGTTTGTGTCCAAGTACATTCAGCAGGATTTCATGCCCCTGCTGGCCGTGGGCGTGGCTCTGGCGTATGCGGGGCTTGCCATTTTCCTGGGTCTTTCGGAGATCCTGGGAGCATTCCTGGCCGGGGTCATGCTGTCGGAGACCGGGCGGTCTTCGGAACTGGAACATCTGATCCTTCCGATCCGGGATCTGACCCTGCCGTTTTTTTTCTTCTGGTTCGGCACGACCATGAATTTCGGCGAGGGCGTACCCTTTATCCCTATGATGGTGATGCTGGTTGTCTGGGCCGTTGTTGGTAAAATCGTCTCCGTCTATGCCGGCAGCCGCCTGTTCGGGCTGAGTCCCAAGATCTCGTGCCGGGCCGGGTTTTCCATGGTGCAGCGGGGCGAATTTTCCGCCATTATCGCCAGTCTGGCCATCCCGCAATTGCGGATTTTCAGCGGTATCTATATTGTGGTCACGGCCTTTATCGGCGTCTATCTGTTCGGCCGGGCCGCGGCCATTGCCACTTGGTACAACAATTGGATCAAGCGGCGCGCGCAGCAGGAAGGCT
>CAZRES010000068.1:3123-16692 GCA_964598885.1 uncultured Desulfobacteraceae bacterium
ATTATTTATTTGTTTTTGAGGAAAAATATGACGGCGCCGCCATCGCCAAGGCCATCGCCGGCGGGAAGGGCGCTCTGGTGTCGGCTTTGCGTACCGAAGGAATGTTTCCCATGGCCCCCACTGCGGCTGAAATCGCCCAATCGGTCATGGATTTATATGATGCCGACCGGGGTGGTTCAACGGAATTGTTTTTCGATGACATCAATTAAGACAAAGTCGCAACATTCCCGCGCTGAGATCGTCCCCCGAGGAGTTTTTGACCGGAGTCTCAACTGAACGAACCTTGAATCCCAAGCGAATCTATTTTCCAAAACGTTTTTGCATCATGCGCGACGTTATGGACCGGCTGTTTGACAAATGCGTCCGGTTGTAGCAGGATAGGGCCGTCATCATATTGGATGTCATTCCCTGTCCCTATGCATAAGGAGGCATCGTGCCGATTCCCGGAAATCTGTTGACCACGGCCATGGCCGTGATGCCGCACACGGATGTCAAACGGGCCCTGGATGTGGCCCTGACCATGGATATTCCCTTCTGGCCCCAGCTTCCCCGGCTTACTTATCATGAGGACATGTATGTCCAGGCTGCCGAGCATTTTCCGGGCATTATATTGAATATGGAAAAACGGACCCTGAAGTTTTCCATGGACAAATTCATGGAAGAACTCGAAGAGGTGATGGCCCGGTTTGATGCGCCGGAGATTTTTGATATCAGCCCGGATTATTCGGCGGTGTATCACCGGTTCCTGGAGCTCGATCTCTCGGATCGGCCCGCCATCCGGGGGCAGCTGGAAGGGCCCGTCAGTTTCGGATTCAATGTGCTGGACCAGGATGAGCGGCCTATTCTGTTTGACGACACGGTGCGGCCGTTTATGTTCGAGTTTATGGCCCGGCGGGTCAACGTCCAGTTGGCGAGGCTGAAAAAAATAAATTCCAATGCCTTCATGTATATCGACGAGCCCGGTCTCCAATTTTTGTTTTCCGCCATGTCCGGTTACGGCGATGTTAAGGCAAAGGCCGACATGGAATCGTTTTTCGCCATGATCGACCGGCCCCGGGGAGTCCATCTCTGCGGCAATCCGGACTGGGATTTTCTGCTGAACCTGGATCTCGATATTTTGTCCATGGATATCTACACCAATGTCGATGTTTTTCCCGCTTATAAAAATTCCATTCGGCGGTTCCTGGACCGGGGCGGCATCCTGTGCTGGGGGATCGTGCCCACCAATGCCGAGCCTCATGAAAAGGAAAATATCGCTTCCCTGATGACCCTTATTGAAGACGTCTGGAAGCGGCTCACCGACAGCGGCATCGACCGGGAACAGCTTCTGGCCCAAAGTCTGATTTCGCCGGCCACCTGCTGCCTGGTGAACCTGGATATTGAAAAAACCGTGGAAAAAGGATTTGCCATGGTGAAAATCCTTTCCGAACATCTGCGGGAAAAGTGGATCAAGTAAGAAGGAGAACGATATGAAACGATGGGTCCTGTTGATTGTCGGCTTGATCGGGCTGGCGGTTGTTGCGTATGTGGTGATCACCCAGGTTCAGCGGTGGCATGCAAAGAAGTTGACTGTTATCGTGGAGCGGGAACAGGCGGAACATGACTATCGGGCCCGGCTGTATCGGGAAAAAATTGAGGATCTGCAGAACGAGATTTCCTTGTATAAGGACGAAGCAGTACCGGAAGAACGGCTGGCGGAGGTCCTGGGTGAAACCGTGGACCGGCCGCTATCCGATGATCCTGAAATCCGGCGCCGGGAAGCGGCGCGCCGTCTGGCTTCTTTTCTGGATTATCTGGATGGAAGGGATTATATGCAGCCGTATCTTGAGGAAACCAGCGCCCGGGCCTTGTTTGCAGATGCCGTGGTCAAGTTGTCGGACAACATGCCGCTTATCTCCGATGAAACAAGAGATCTGGAAAGTTTGCTGCGGAACCTTGCTCATTTTTATCGCGTTCTGAAAAAGAGTTCCACACGGATGATCGCCACGATTTTGAGAAGAGAGGCCGACATTATTGAACCCGTGCTGGTCGATGCCATGATATGGCTGAAAGCGGAAGACGCGGCCGAAGAATTGCCGCCCCCCCCGGACAAGGAGGTCCTTTACAATTATGCGGCCTATTTTCTGGACACCCTGGGAGGCAAGACATACCGGATCCGGCGGGGCGCGAAAATCCGCGCCCTTGCGACCTTTTACAGTGTGCAGATTCTGGATATGGCCAATGATCACGGCATGAATGTCTACGGCATCGATATCCGCCCCCATCTTGATATCGTCCTCAATAATATCCAGTCCCAGCAGACGCTGGCGTTTAAACAGGACTATCTGGAAACCCTGGCCCGATTGCAAAACAAGTATCAATTGCCGTTAAATTAACTATTGACAGCATCCGGTAAATCCGTAATGTTTATCAACTAAGACCACATTGTAGCATCTGATCGGATAATTCCAATTTGCAACCAGGATGGCACCACAGATGCTGCCCGGATAAACATTCAAAATAGTAATGAAAGCATGACGCGGAGGAAAAATGACCTTGAGAAAATGGTTTATGGTGATGATGTATATTGCCGCCGGCATGATGGTTCTGCCGCTGACCGGTTTGGCGGAAGACAACGGTCCCTTGACCCTGGTTTATACGGGAGATATTGAGGGCAAGATCAATCCCGTCCCCCAATGAGGCGGTAAAAAATCGGGCGGTCTTGCCCGACACGCTTATATGGTGGAAAATATTCGCAAAGAAAACGGGCGCGTGCTTCTTCTGGATTCCGGAGGCGGGTTTCCCCCGATCGATCAGGATTATCGGCTGAGCGCGCGATATCTGGTTCGGGCGATGGATGAGATGGGCTATGCAGCCATGAACCTGGGCGCCGGCGAGCTCCATGCCGGAGCGGATTTTCTCAGGGAGATTAGTTCTGGCGTCAGTTTCCCGCTGATCTCCTCCAATCTTGTTCGCAAGGATGGACAGGCGCCGGTTTGGAAACAATACGTGATCGTGGATGTGCAAGGAGTAAAAGTGGGCATCCTGGGCGTGCTGCCGATGGATGGCTGGAAACATATCAGTGATCCGGAATTATCCGAAGATCTTGAGGTTCTTCCTCCACAGGGGACTCTGGAAACCCTTGTTCCCTTGGTTGGTAAAGAAGCAGATGTGGTGATTCTCCTTTCGCAATGCGATATGAATGAAACCACGACGCTGGTGGATGCCGTAAAAGGGATTGATTTTGCCGTTTTCCCCGGCAGGCGGATTTTTGGTTGCTCCGATGACGGGCCGCGGCAAAATGAAACAGACCTCTTGCAGACCGGACGTTATGCAAGCCTGGGATTTCTCCAGTTCAGCGTTGACGACAACGGACAGACGCAGGCTCTGTCAAAAAAAATGATGCCCCTTAGCACTCCGGCGCCGGCGGAAAATATGATGAGTGAGATGTTTAATGAAATCAAAACACTCCGGTCTCAAACCGGGATGCGTTCAAAAGACGCCCAGGCCAGGGCAAAGTCGAATTTGAAGCTCACCCCGGAAGAGTTTTTCAAGCAGATGCAACAAGAACACCCCGAGGCGGTGCTGATGATGGAATAACGCAATGTCGTTATGTGATAACGCACGCGATATTTAAAACGATATCGAAAGTTTGAGAGAATAAACCGGTCGTTTGGCGTATTCCACCTCGGCGGTGAGCGCCAAAAGAGGTATCGGGGTTATCACGCATCCGACGAAATAACGGGGTTGCCATATGGTTTCTTCGCGCAGCGGCGCGCCGGCCTCGATGGCGAGCCGCTGAAGCTCCCCCGTTGCCTCGCTTTGGACATAGACCATGCCGGCCCCCGCATAGGGGGTTAACAACAAAAAACCTTTGCTGACGGCGATGTCGGCACCAAGAGTTTGATAGTCCAGATCATCGACGCCCGACAGTTTTGTATAGGTTCCCCGCACACCAACCGCCGGCACTGCGATTCCGCCTTCTGAAAGGGCATAGCCGAGTTCAGCGCCGTAGACCCTGATATTGGAATCGGGTACATAGGCATACATGGCGCCGATATCAATCCCCATGGGAAGTCCTTTCCGCACTCGTAGCCTGGGCATAAAAAGCATGCCCGGCGCGTTTCCGCCATAGGCCTTTTCCCAGTAATTGTCGCTTCCGGTACGGATGTCCACCAGAGCGGATTCAACGCCGACGTCAAAACCGGTGATCCCGAGCGGTGCGGGCGATGCCGCGTTTTTGTAGGAAAGCGCAGCGGTTGCTTCTCTGGAAAGGGTTTTAAATTCTTTCTGCGTCAGTTCGGTTTTAAATTGAATGTCTGTGGCCTGGGATGATTCCGCGATCAAAAGTGAAAGCCAGATAAAAAACAAAATCATTTTTTTCATACACGTCTCCGTTACGGGACATTTCTAGTTCTGTGATCGCTATCCGCATGTTCCCCAACGCAGTATATCGGAATCTTTTCTTGTGCGTCAAAGTAAAAAAAACAGAAATTAGCAGAGATACATGCGCTAAGCCCAGGATATTTCAGAATAGGCAGTGGAAGCCAAAAAAGAAGATTTTTAAGGCGTCAGTGCATCGAGGCATTCAGCCGCAGTTTTTTCACGATCGGGAAGCACGTGGAGCTGAAATCGACCTGATCATTGAACAAGCGGAAGAGATAGATATAGTTGAAATCAAATCAGGGGCAACGGTGTCCAGAGATTTTTTCAAATCATTTTTGGGAAAGAAAATTTAAATTTTTTTTGCATTAATTAACTAAATAGCTTGAAATTTAAATAGCGATACTGCTTAATTAAGTTTATTGTAAAATTTTTAATTAATGAAAATCCATTTTTAAAATTTCAAGGGTGATAGATGAGAAATTTTAAAGCAGGTCGTTATATAAATCAGGGAACATATAAAAGTTTCCAGCCTGAAAAAATCAACAGGCAATGGATAGTCGATAATATGGAATTAATGAATCTTTTAAGTCAGGCTGACAGACAACTTGGCCGTCTTGATATGTATTCAGAATATATACCTAATATTGATTTGTTTATCAGCATGCACGTTTTAAAGGAAGCATCCCAGTCAAGCAAAATAGAAGGAACAAAGACAAACATTGAAGAAGCATTATTGGACAAAGAAGATCTTATAGAGGAAAAAAGAGACGACTGGGAAGAAGTCCAAAATTATATTTTGGCTCTGAATACGGCAATCTCTGAACTTGAGAAAATTTCTCTTTCATCGAGGTTAATCAAAGAAACTCATAAAATCCTATTAAAAGGAGTCCGTGGGAAGCATAAATCTCCAGGAAAATACAGGACCAGCCAAAACTGGATTGGCGGGGCAAGTATAAATGACGCAACATTTGTTCCGCCAACAGCGATAACAATAAATGAATATATGGGCGACTTGGAAAATTTTGCCCATAATAAAAGTTATTATTTCCCAGATTTATTGAAAATCGCATTAATTCATTATCAGTTTGAAACAATTCACCCGTTCTTGGATGGAAATGGTCGTGTTGGACGCTTGATGATTACTCTTTATCTTGTCGAAAAGGACATTTTAAAAAAGCCGGTTCTATATTTGTCTGATTTCTTTGAAAAAAATAAAACTCTATATTACGATAACTTAACACGGGTGAGAGACAAAAATGATTTAATACAATGGTTCAAATTTTTTCTTGTTGGGATTATTGAAACAGCAAAGAATAGCATCATGACATTTGATAGTATACTGAAATTGCAAAAAAAAGTTGATAGCAAACTTCAAGATCTCAAACGTCGATCGGTGAATGCGCAGACAATTGTTAATTATTTACTTCAACGTCCCATTATTGACGCCCAAAAGGCTAAGGATCTAACAGGCCTGTCGCTTCCAACGGTTTATAAGCTGATTGATGAGATGGAATCGCTTAATATAATCGAAGAAATTACAGGAGCAAAGAGGGGCAAGCTTTATTTATTCAGAGAGTACATTCAGTTATTTAAATAAGGCCTTTTCCGTAATAAAAAGGTAATGATGGACTGGGATCTGGGCGGATTGTAAATAAAAGCGGGCGAGAATTCTCATTATGTGAAAAAGTGAGAAAAAAACCACTAAGGGCCACTAAGGGTTGGAAATTTAAACTCTCAAAGAAAAAAGGGCTTAGAAATGTTATCTAAGCCCTTGATTTTTTATGGCGGGAGCGACGAGACTCGAACTCGCGACCTCCGGCGTGACAGGCCGGCGTTCTAACCAACTGAACTACACCCCCGAAAGGCGTTTGAACCATGGGCTGGTAGGCGGAACAGGGCTCGAACCTGTGACCTACGGCTTGTAAGGCCGCCGCTCTCCCAACTGAGCTACCCGCCCGTCTTCAGCAAGGTTGTTATTTACCAACTGCACCGGACAATGTCAAGCGAAAAACATTCCGTTTTATTTTCTCATTGAACTTTCGTCAGCACCAGGGGCGGGGTTTCCTTGTGCTTGTATTCCGGGCTGTAAAGCGGCCTTCCATCGAAACGGACAATGGCGTGGCCCACCACCTCGTCCATGCTTTCCACCGGAAAGATCCGGACCTGCTTGGCCACGCTGGACGGAATGTCCTTGAGGTCCTTTTCATTTTCCTTGGGGATGAGGACCCGCCGGATACCGCCGCGGTGGGCCGCCAGGATTTTTTCCTTAAGACCTCCAATGGGCAGTATGCGCCCTCGTAAGGTGATCTCACCTGTCATGGCCACGTTATGATTAACCGGCAACCGGACCAGGGCCGAAATGATGGACGTGCACATGGCAATACCGGCCGATGGCCCGTCCTTGGGGGTGGCGCCTTCGGGAACATGGATATGAATATCGAATTTTTCATGAAACTTTTGATCGATATTAAACTGATCGGCCCGGGAGCGCACGTAACTGATGGCGGCCCGCGCCGATTCCTTCATGACATCCCCGAGTTTTCCCGTCACATTGATCTCGCCTTTTCCGGGCATGATCACGCTTTCCACAAAAAGCAGTTCGCCGCCGAACTGGGTCCAGGCCAGTCCGGTCACGATGCCCACCTGATCCTCGGTTTCAATCTGGCCGTGCCGGTACTGGGGAATCCCCAGATATTTCCGAATGGACGTGGCGGTGATGGTAACGCGCTTTTCTTCTTTGCCGCGATTTCGTCGCCTGAGAACATCCTTGGCCACCTTGCGGCAGACAGAAGAAATTTCCCGCTCCAGGTTCCGTACCCCGGCTTCACGGGTATGATCCCGAATGACGGCATACACGGCATTATCCGAAAACCGAACCCTTTCGGGATTCAAGCCGTTATTTTCGATCTGTTTCGGGATGAGAAATTTTTTGGCGATATTGAATTTTTCAATTTCCGTATATCCCGGCAGCCGGATGATTTCCATGCGATCCTGCAGGGGAAGGGGGATGTCCGGCAGGGTGTTGGCTGTGGTGATAAAAAGGATATCGGACAGATCGTATTCCACATCCAGGTAATGATCGTTGAACGCATAGTTTTGCTCCGGATCCAATACCTCCAGCAGCGCCGCAGACGGATCTCCTCGAAAATCCATGCTCATCTTGTCCACTTCATCCAGACAGAAGACCGGATTGTTGACCGCGGCCTTGCGCAGGGACTGAATGATTTTACCCGGCATGGCGCCGATATACGTCCGGCGATGACCCCGGATTTCGGCTTCATCCCGCACACCGCCCAGGGAAAGTCTGACAAACTCCCGCCCGGTGGACCGGGCAACGGACTTGGCCAATGATGTTTTTCCCACCCCCGGCGGCCCCACGAGACACAAAATGGGTCCGCGCGCCTTCTGCACCAGAGACTGGACCGCCAGGTATTCAAGAATCCGTTCCTTGGGTTTTTCCAGTCCATAATGGTCTTCATCAAGAATCTGCTGGGCTTTTTCAATATCGGAGGACACCTTGCTTCGATTATACCAGGGAAGACTGATGATCCAGTCGATATAATTGCGCACCACCGTCGCTTCGGCGGACATGGGCGTCATCATTTTCAGCTTTTTCAGCTCATGCCGGACCTTGCCCGAGGCTTCCTTCGGCATTTTTTTACGCTTGACCCGCTTTTCCAGTTCCTTGAAGTCGTCGGCGTCTCCCTCATCGGCGCCCATTTCCTTTTTAATCGCCCGGATCTGCTCATTGAGATAATAATTCTTCTGGCTTTTCTCCATCTGCTTTTTGATGCGGTTTTTGATCTTGATGTCCGTCTGGAGAATGGCGGTTTCCTGCCGGATCAGATCGATGAGCTGGATCAGTCGTTCGCGCGTGGAAAGGGTTTCCAGCAGGACCTGGTTGTCCCGGGTTTTAAAGGAAAAATGACCGGCCACGGTATAAAGCATTTTAACGGGGTCGGTAATGGCGGCGATGCCGTTGATGGTTTCCTTGGAAATGTTTTTGTTGACGGCCGCGTATTCCTTAAAGCTGTCCATGATATTGCGGAAAAATGCTTCTTTTTCCGACAGGTCAAGCCCGGGTTCTTCAATCAGATCCAGTACAACTTCAAAATAACTTTCGTTGGGGCGGAACTCGCGGATTTTGGCCCGATATTTGCCCTGGACCACGGTCTTGACTGTCCCATCCGGCAGGCGCAGCATTTGAAGGACTTTGGCGATGGTGCCGATGGTCCGGATGTCGCGTTCCTTCGGTTCTTCCTTGCCGGGATCCGCCTGAGTGGACAGAAACAGGTATTTCAGTTCCGTGTGCATGGCCTCGGAAATGGCGTTGATCGATTTCTGGCGGCCCACAAACAGGGGCGATATCATTTCCGGAAAGACTACGATGTCGCGCAGCGGGAGCAGCGGCAGAGTCAGTACAGCCGTCTCCGGATCAGCGGTTAACAATGGCTCCGTATTTGTTTTCGGTTCTTGTTCCATAAAAATAATATATATCTCTTGTTTCAGAATCAAACCCCCGACATGACGCTGATGCTGACGTGCCGAGGGTTTGATTCTGCTATTAAGTAATTAAAATTATGCCTGTTTTTTTGGCTTTTCAAAAAGCAGAATCGGTTGTTCCTTGTTTAAGATCACTTCCTCGCCGACAACGCATTCCTTCACTCCTCCGATGGAGGGGATTTCGTACATAATATCGAGCATGGTGTTTTCCAGAACCGCCCGCAATCCCCGTGCGCCCGCGTTGCGCTTCCGGCTTTCCCGGGCGATGGCCGTCAGGGCGCTGTCCGTAAAGCGCAGATTGACGCCCTCCATTTCGAACAGTTTCTGGAACTGTTTGATGATGGCGTTTTTCGGCTCGGAAAGAATGCGCACCAGGGCGGATTCATCCAGTTCCTCCAGGGTGGCCACCACGGGCAAGCGCCCCATGAATTCCGGGATCAGGCCGAATTTGATAAGATCCTCGGTTTCCACCATGCGAAGGATCGCGCCGCTCTCGTGTTTGTCCTGGCCGATGAGTTTCGCCCCGAATCCCATGACCTTGGATCCGATGCGCTGCCGGATGATCTGCTCCAGTCGGGTAAACGTCCCGCCGCAGATAAAAAGGATATTGGAAGTATCCACCTTGACAAAATCCTGCTGGGGATGCTTGCGCCCGCCCTTGGGCGGAACGCTGGCCATGGTGCCTTCAATAATTTTCAGCAGGGCCTGCTGAACCCCTTCGCCCGAAACGTCGCGGGTAATCGACGGGTTATCCGAAGCCAGGGCGATTTTGTCGATTTCATCGATATAAACAATCCCGCGCTGGGCTTTTTCCACATCATAATCGGCATTTTGGAGCAGCGATAAAATGATGTTTTCCACATCTTCGCCCACGTATCCGGCTTCGGTCAGACTGGTGGCGTCGGCAATGGTAAACGGTACATTGAGAAAGCGCGCCAGCGTCTGGGCCATCAGGGTTTTTCCCGATCCGGTAGGGCCGATGAGCAGAATATTGCTTTTCTGGATTTCCACATCATCGGTGCTCACCGTGGTGTCGAGGCGTTTATAGTGATTATGCACCGCCACAGACAGGACCTTTTTCGCGTGATCCTGCTGGATGACGTAGTCGTCGAGTTTATCCTTGATCTCCGCAGGCGCCAGCAGACGGCTGCCGATATCGGTTTCGTTTACGGTTTCTTCATCAATGATTTCACTGCATAGCTGGATGCATTCATCACATATGTAGACAGCGGGTCCGGCGATCAGTTTTTTGACTTCCTGCTGGTTTTTCCCGCAGAAGGAACAAAAAAGGTTGTCGGTTCCGTTGCTCCCCTTGGATGGCATATCAGGCCTCCGTTACAATTGAATCTAGATCATTCCGGTTGTTGATGACATGGTCGATCAGACCGTATGCCATGGCTTCTTCACCGCTCATGAAAAAATCCCGATCCGTGTCTTTTTCCACCTGGGCCAGGTCTTTCCCGGTATGAAAGGAAAGGATTTTGTTGAGGGCGGCCCGCATGCGGATAATTTCTTCCGCCTGTATTTTAATGTCAGATGCCTGCCCCTGGACGCCGCCCATGGGCTGATGGATCAGGATACGGGCATTCGGCAGGGAATAGCGTTTTTTCGAAGCGCCGGCTGCCAGCAGAATGGCCCCCATGCTGGCGGCCTGTCCGATGCACACGGTAGTGATGTCCGGCTTGATATATTGCATGGTATCGTATACCGCCATACCGGCGGTAACGGACCCACCCGGCGAATTGATATAAAAATTAATATCTTTGTCCGGATTATCGGATTCAAGAAAGAGCATCTGGGCGATAAGCAGATTGGCTATCTCGTCGTTGATGGCGGTTCCCAGAAATACGATCCGGTCCTTGAGCAACCGGGAGTAAATGTCGTATGCGCGCTCTCCCTTGCTGGTTTGTTCGATAACCATTGGTATTAAAGGCAATGTCGGCCTCCTTGGATTTATTTTACGTCTTATTTATTCCACTTTTATTCAAACAATCTACTTTACCAAAAACGGTCAGGGGTTTCAAAACCGTCTTTGGCTTATTCCGCGGACGCGGCGTCAGTGGCCGGTTCAACCGCTTGCGCCTCAACGCTTTCCACTTCCGCTTTTTCAATAATAAGATCTATTGCTTTTTTTTCAAGTAGCGCGTGTTTGAACCCGTCAAGCTTTTCCGGACTTGACTGGTAATACTGTTTGATGATGTCAACGGGCTGTTTAAGGGTGTCGGCGAGTTTTTCAAATTCGGCGTTAAGTTCCTCGTCGCCGACCTCGAGATTTTCCTGTTCTATGATTTTTGAGAGCAGTAGATGCCGTCGCACCTGTTTTTTCGCAACATCCCGGTATTCCGTTTCCAGTTTGTCCCGGGTCAGACCCACGTCTTCCAGTTTCATATTATTCCGTGAAAACCGCATCTCGGTTTCATAGATAATGTCGTCGAGTTCATACTGCACCAGCGTATCCGGTACTTCAAACGGCTCCGGGATGAGCTTTTCGAAAATCTGCTCATGCAGCTCCTGTTCGGAACGTTTGTCATAGCCGGCCTGCAGATTGACCCGGATTTCCTTTTTCACTTCGTCGATGGAAGCATAATCACCTAAAGACGATGCAAATTCCGCATCCAGTTCCGGCAGGATCTGTTCGCGGATTTCCTTCAGATGGACCTGAAAGGAAATGCGCTGGCCGGCCAGCTTGGCATTGTGGTAGGTCACCGGAAAGTCGATGTCGAACTCCTTTGTTTCTCCCGGGTTCATCCCGACCAGTGCCTTGTCAAAGTCCTCGGCAATCGTGTTCTGGCCGATTTTCAAATTGTAATCGATGGTTTTTTCAGTTTCCGCAAACGGTTGGCCGTCTTTGAACCCTTCATAATCGATGATGACGTAATCGCCTTCCGCCGCCGGCCGGGTTTCCCCGATGGGTTGGAACTGGGCAAGCTGGTTGCGGAGCAGGTTGATCTGATTTTCGATTTCTTCTTCCGATGTTTGGTAGGTTTTCCGGGTCAGTTGGATTCCGGCAAAATCCACGCCTCCCAGTTCCGGCTTGACTTCCACAGTGGCGTTATACTTAAAGGGGCCGTCAGGGTCGAGTTCCGGCGTGTCGATCTGCGGCGTTCCGAGAAAGGGCAGATCCTTTTCCTTGACGGCTTCGATAAGAGAAGTTTGAATCAGGGTGCCGGCCACTTCGGCATGCACGTCTTTGCTGAACAACCGTTCCAGCACGGAGCGGGGCGCCTTTCCCGGCCGATAGCCCTTGATTTTGGCGGTGTTTTTAATTTTCTGATAGGCTGCATTGATTTCCCCGGCAACGGTTTCTTTGGGGATTTCAACATGAATCTTTTTTTTCACCGCACTGACGTCTTCCACTGTTATCTGCATAAGATGGTTCCTCTCTGAATTAGAATTCCGGCCGAATCATTTCGGAAATATCAAGATGGTGCGAGAGGGGAGACTCGAACTCCCACTCTTTAGCAGAGCTGGATCCTAAGTCCAGTGCGTCTACCAGTTCCGCCACTCTCGCGATGGGTAATATTTGCTTTATTTTCCCGAAAGGTTCGGGTAATAAAAATGAACGGCAGTCAGAGCGCCCGCCCGGCTGCCGATACCGTAAACATCCTGAGTTTATAAAAAAATCAAATATTTTGATCCTATTTGCCGATAAAATTAATATCTATTTATAAGGGTGTCAAGAAAAATAAAAGAATGACAAGGCATTGATATGACGACATTCAAAAAGCAAATCCAGCGCCATCGCATCCTTTACTGGGCGATGTTGACATTCTGGGTTGCTCTGGTAACGGCTTACGGAACCCTCAGCAGCGCATGGGCAGCTTCCGGCAATGAGCGCGTGGTCGTTATCGACCCGGGGCACGGCGGGTATGACCCGGGGGGTGGCACAAAGCCTGGAGCATATGAAAAAGAGGTCACTCTAAAGCTTGCTATGGCCGTGGTTGAGGCACTGCGCCCGGATTACCGGGCCGTGTTGACGCGGACCGGGGATTATCATCTGGAACTTACCCGGAGGTCGGCAATCGCCAACCGGCAGCGGGCCGATCTGTTTATCAGCCTGCACCTGGGAGGAAGCCGGCAGCAGCACGTCAATATCTGGGCAATATATACCTTCGGGAACCATCCCGAAACGACCGGGCGTCGTCAGGGGGATGCGGATGATCCGGTTCAAAAGGCTGATTCAGAAGAGCAGGAAGGGATCTTGTGGCGCGACCTCCAGCCCCGGCATGCCAACGCCGGCAAAACTCTGGCCGGCCATCTCAAATCCCGTCTTCAAACCGATCCTCGAATTCCAGAAGTGGTGATCCACCAGGCCCCCCTCCGGGTACTTCAGGGAGTTGACGCGCCCGCAGTGGTGCTGGAAGCCGGATACCTGACCAATCCCGGGGCCCGGGAAACCCTGAATGACCCGGATTTTGTTTCGGACCTGGCGAATCATATCCGACAGGCCGTGGATGCATATTTTCAAACCGAAAATTGATATATCGGCTTGCAACACGGGACAATCGGTGGTAAAAGCGCCGCATGATATCGGGGCGTGGCGCAGTCTGGCAGCGCGCCTGCTTTGGGAGCAGGAAGTCGGAGGTTCAAATCCTCTCGCCCCGACCAGTAAAATCAATCAGTTATAAGTGAAAAATAGGAAAAATTTTTTTAAATTTTTATTCCGGAGAAGATGGCATTCCAGCCGATAAGCTTGCACAT
>CAZRES010000069.1:0-16463 GCA_964598885.1 uncultured Desulfobacteraceae bacterium
CGGTCCCGGAAGATGGTCAGGGCCGCCTCGGCTCCGTGGCCCGAGGCCGTGACGATCTGGTTGTAGCCGCCGGTGACGTCGCCTGCCGCATAAATCCCATCAATATTGGTTCGATATTGATCCGTGTGGATAAACCCCTCGGGGGTGAGTTCCACGCCGATTTTTTCCGCCAGATCCGTTGACGGCAGGTAGCCGATGGAGATGAATACGCCGGCGGTTTTGAGTTTTTTCGTTTTTTTGGTTTTGTTGTTATAGAGGACAACCGCTTCCACGCTGGTTTTCCCCAGGATTTCTTTTACCTCGGTGTTGTAAAGAATCGGGATGCCGCTTTCGATGAGCTGCCGGGCCAGAAAATCCTGGGCGTCGAGTTTGTCCAGCCAGTGGACCACCACTACGTCCACGCCGATGTTTTTCAGGTGCAGGCTTTCGGTGACCGCGCTGTCCCCGCCGCCCACCATGACCACTTTTTTGCCGGAAAAAATCGGGCCGTCGCAGGTGGAGCAGTAGCTGACCCCCCGGCCCGACAGCCGGGATTCCCCCGGCACGTCGAGATGGCGGTACACCGCGCCGGTGGCCAGGAGCAGGGCGTTGGTGATGAACTTGCGGCGGTTGGTCAGGACCGTCATGGGTTGGCCTGGGGTGACCGCCATCACGTCTTCCCCGAGAAAAATCTTCACGTACTGCAACGCGTGAGTCGCCATGATTTCCACCAGGGTCTTGCCGCCGATCTGGGTCAGACCCGGGTAGTTTTCCACCATTGGCGTGGTGGCCACCTGCCCGCCGATGACGTTGCGCTCCAGAATTACAGCCCTAAGCCCGCTCCGGGCCGCGTAAATGCCGGCGGTCAGGCCGGCCGGCCCGCCGCCCACAATGACCAGATCCGTCTGGACCTCTTCGGCGTCGCTGTCCGGGATGAAGATGGTTTGCTGTTCCATTTTCTGGAGCGACAGCAGGAACAGCTCCTCGGTCTGGGCCCCCATGGCGATGAGCACGTCATTGGCAAACGTCTGGGGCACCGACTGGGCGTCGTATTTCCGGGCCATGTCCGGATTGGCCTGGATGTCGATGATCTCCAGTGAGATCAGGTCGGGTTTTTCAACGGCGGCCTTTAGCGCGTTGGCGGTCTGCTGGGGGCAGTAGGGGCAGGAAAAACTGACAAACAGCTTGATGTGCCGCTTATCCTTGATCTGGTTGATGACGGATAAGGATTGCTTGCTGAGATTGGACATCTCAAATCCGGCCAGCAGCAGGGCTTCCACGAAAATCCGGCCTTCTTCTCCCATGGGCGCGCCCAGCCAGCGGATATGGTAGCGGTCCGGATTGATGAGAATGGTGGGCGAGTCCGTGACCTCCCATTTTTTGGCCATCTTATGATTTAAATCAAATTCCTGGAAATCGATTTTTCCCGTCAGTTCCACAAAATACCGGATCACCTGCCGGGCCGTGTCTGAAAACACGTCATTTTTGCCTTTTTGAGCAAACAGGTAGACCGGTATCGGGTTTTTGATTTTTTCAAACAGGTCCTTTATCTTTTTTTCCGATGCTTCCTGGTCGTAATGCTCATGGTCGTGTTCGTGCTCATGTTCATGAAAATCGTTAGGATCTGGCATCATGGGGCTGCTCCGTTTAATTCAAGTCGATTAGAAGAGAATTGTTTTCAATTTGGGGATAAATCCCATCGAAATCCCGCTGGATGCCGGTGGTGAGGCTAAGGGCTGTCAGCATTCGGCAGTAGGCGCGGATATCGTCAAGTTCCAGCCGCCGGTCCATGATTTTGCCGGGCCGGTTAATACAAACGATACGAGATATAAGCGGCTGCTTTAAAAGTGTTATGCCGCCTTCAGCAGAAATTCAACAGCGGGGATCACACATCAAGTGTCAGTATTTTCATGATTTTATCTCTGTTGTCAAAGCATATGACATGATTCGGTTTACAAGTCAACGATTGGCTATTTCTACCGGTAACCCCATTTCAAGGGAAGGCGCATTGTTTCTTATGGTAGGGAGTGTCGACGGGCGGCGTGGATTTGTTGGATGGCGACGCAAAGAGAAACAATTGCAGGTATGCTGGGTAGGGCATCCTTCCGGCTTCAGAGATCTTCCGTGAATCTGGGATATTTCGGCATTTCATCCTCTTGGCGGCAACTTTCCGGTGATGCGTGGCAATGATCGCGACAGATGCGATCCTCAAGCAGCACAGCCATCCGGTCAGGGGGGATGATGTCGGGATAATAGCGGATAACGGCGTTGCCTCTTTGGGGATTGGTGGTAATGTAGTCAATGCCGTCGATGCCGTCAAACTGGTTTCGGATGTTGTCGAGACCAGCGAGGTTATTTTTGAATGCCGGGTTCTTTATTTGTAGTAGCCCTGGAATATGACGAATATAATGGTTCATTTTCAAAATCTCCCGGTGTGAATGCTTATCGTCTTTGAATGTTACTGGTTTCTGGACAGGCAAAATAGTTTTTGCCTGTCGTCCTGCACTCATAAACCGGGGATGTGACGATTTGTTGAAGATCATGTAAAATTTCAATTTTTTTTATATTTTTTCGGCTTTGAAGATTTCATTTTTCCACCGCATGCTTGGACTCGAAGATGCTCTGCTCGGCGATGGCGGTCATCTGATTTCTGGGGGCGACGAATCCTCAGTAACCCAACCGATCCACATTTCTTGCGAATCGAGTATTTGCCATTCTGTCTTTTTAGGATTTGTTCTGTTGCTGATTCCCTTCAAGCCGCCAATAATCTGACTTGTTTCGATATCTTTGAATTCATATCTAAAAACGCCTGAAAAGCAGGCATCTTTGAATGAACACATGTTTTGGCAAGCGATCAATTCGTCACCTTGACTGGAAAATATACTTTTTCCGCTGCTGATAATTGCGGGTGGTTTCGCCCGTAGGACGATATTGCCGGAGGGATCGATAATGTCAAATGAGTTTTTCCGGAACAAAAGACCACGAACCAGGTAGTTTGTGCAGCCGAATGCCGGATTATCAGAAAAATTTTGGTACATCCTGTTTGTCCGTCTCGGCCTTGGTTGAGACTCTACTGTGTCATTTTGATTTAAGATTTACCAAGCACATTGTGAACTTATAAATCAGTTTTATGACGTTCTATTGACAAATAGGTGAATAGTTAGACGTTTCCTTATAATCAGAGCAAAATTGCTACGCTTCATCAGTGGAGAAAATTTTAACACAACCGTAACCCAACCGCATCATGCGGTGTTTATCCTGTGCCTTTAATGAGAACGTCTCTTGCAGCGATCTCTTTGCGTTTATTTTTATATGTTTTGCATGATGCATGCGTTAATCTTGAATTAAAGTTTACGGCGGTCATGACTCATCGGTTGATACTTGTTTTGCTATTGTTCATTATCTCGGGATCGGGCGCCGCGTTTTCCGCTGAATATATCGTGTTAAGCGGAGAAGGGGCCACATTCCCTCAGCCGTTGTATGAAAAGTGGATAGGCGAATACCAGGCAAAATACGACGTTAAAGTAACTTATCACGCGATAGGGTCCGGCAGGGGAATCAAGTCGTTTATGGATCAGAACGCGGATTTTGGCGCTACCGACGCGTTTTTAACCCAAGAAGAAATGGCAAGCGCTCCAGGAAAAATCCTTCATCTGCCGACCTGCGTGGGCGCCGTTGCCGTCATTTATAACCTTCCAGGCGCATACGGCCTCAAACTGACTCCGAAAGTCCTGTCGTTGATGCTGACCGGTAAAATCAAGCGCTGGACCGATGAGCGGATTGTCGAGAATAATGCCGGCGCAGCCCTTCCCGATCTTGAAATCACTGTGGTGCACAGATCCGATTCAAGCGGTACCACCTATATTTTGTCCGATTATCTATCCAGGGTGGACACGGCATGGCGGAAGACCATCGGTTCGGGGATCCTGATTCGCTGGCCGGTGGGGATTGGTGTGGAAAAAAATCAGGGCGTGGCCCGAACGGTGGCGAAAATTTCCGGCAGCATTGGATATGTGGAATTCACATACGCCAAGAAACACGCTCTGGCCATGGCGTTGATGCGCAACAAAAGCGGAAATTACATTTTACCCGATATTGACGCCGCCGCAAAAGCGGCCGGCCTGCCCATCCCCGCGGATACGCGTGTGATGATCACCGATACCAGTGATCCGCAGGGATATCCCATCAGCGCTTTCACCTGGCTGATTTTTTACCAGGAGCAGGAATACGGCGCAAGAAGTCCCCAACGCGCGCGGGCACTGGCGGATTTCTTCTGGTGGATCATCCGCGACGGACAACAATATAATGCGTCCCTACATTACGCACCTCTGCCGGAATCAGTGGTGCGTAATGCCGAAAACATCATCCGTTCGATGACATTCGACAAGAAACCCGTTTTCATCCATTCCCCCCGGTAATGTTCCGATCCTGGTTAAATGATACGAGCGATTCATAAAATGATGCCCCGTCTGTCCGGTTTTGCCCATTGTTGGCTGGTCATTTTTTTTCTTTTGGTCAGTGGAGGGGAAGGGGCAACGCGGACGCTGAACGTCGGCATTCATGAACTTCATCCGTCCTGTCGGAAGGCCGGATTGAACCCGATGAAGGACGTCGGTCTTTTCCCAAATCTTCTAAATCATATCGCCCGGAAGGAAGGATGGCGCATCAATTATCTCTATGGTTCCTTTAGGGAATTGAGCGAAAAGTTGAAAACCGGAGCAATCGATATTTTAGCCCCGATCCCTTATGATCAAAAGGCGGCTCTGGAGTGTCGATTCGGCAAGGAAACCGTTGTTTCCACATGGGGGCGGCTTTTTTGCAGTCAAGGGATCCAAGTGGATACAATTCTGGACCTGGCGGGTCGTTCCATCGGCGTTTTGAATGAAGATCCATACAACGTTCAGATGCGCGCCATGATCGTCAGCTTTGGACTGGACTCACAACTATATGAATTTAAATGCTATGATGAATTAATCAAGGCCCTTGAAGCCGGCTGGGTGGATATCGCTGTCATCGATCGGATTGCGGCCCAGTACTATCAAAGCAATCATCGGATCTTCAAAACGCCGATTGTTTTATTCCCCCTGGAACTCCGGTTTGCCGCATCCAGAACCTCCGGTCTCGATATAATTTCGATCATTGATTATCATCTGCGCGATTTGAAAAACGATCCCGATTCGATCTATCACCGGATGCTGAAAAGCACGTTTGACCGTTTCGACGATAATTCCGCCCTGCTCAACGGTCTGAAATGGATTTCGGGGGGTATTCTCGTTATTGCCATATTCGCTATATTTACCAGTCTGCTTTATAAAAGAAGGGTCTTGAAAAAAACCATGGAAATCCGCAGTAAAAATGATGAATTGAAGCGTGAGATCGCTTCCCGGCGAAAGCTTGAAAAAGCGATGAAACGTTCAAATCTGCTCTATGAAAAGACCCTGGCCAGTATGCGGGACGGACTGTTGCTCATCGATGAGAAGGCGAACCGGATTTTGCGGTCAAACGTTGCGGCCGCAGTCATTTTTGGATTCAAGCCGGATGAAATGACCGATGTATTACCGGATCGCCTCCACGCCGATTCAAAAAAGGCCGAGGCTTTTTATGATCAGATTCAAAAAGATGTTGCTGAAAAGGGATATTTTTCAGGTCGATGGGAACTTATGCGCCCAGAAAAACAGTGTTTTCCCGCTGAGTTGACCGTGACTCCTTTTCAAATGGAGGAAGCGCGTCATGAAAGCTCCTGGGTGGTGATCATCAGGGACATCAGCGATAAGGTAGCAGCGGAAAACGCCCTGCAGCAAAGCAAAATGCAGTTGATGCAGGCCCGGAACCTGGAGGCCATCGGGACCCTTGCCGGCGGGGTTGCCCATGATTTCAACAACCTGCTTATGGGCATTCAGGGCCGGACATCCCTGATGATGTTATCCTGTAAATCATCAGACCCGTATCATAAACATCTCAAAGGGATAGAAGAATGCGTCAACAACGCGTCCCAGCTCACCCGCCAGTTGCTCGGCCTGGCCAGAGGCGGAAAATATGAAGTCAAGGCCACCGATCTCAATGAACTGCTGACAACCACTCTGGAGATGTTTGGCCGGACGAAAAAGGAGATCCGGATTTTTACCGATTATGAGGATGAGATCCGTCCGGTGAACGTGGACCGGGGGCAGATCAGCCAGGTGTTTCTTAACCTTTTCGTCAACGCCTGGCAGGCAATGCCCCGGGGCGGCGATCTTTATATAAAGACCGAAAACATGGATCTGGCCGCGAAACATATGGAAATACTGCATCTGCAATCCGGAAGATACGTCCGGGTTTCCGTGACCGATACCGGCCTCGGAATGGATAAATCTACTCAGGAACGGATATTTGAACCGTTTTTCACCACCAAGGAAAAAAGCCGGGGGACCGGACTCGGGCTGGCTTCCGCCTATGGCATCATCAAAAACCATCACGGCCTGATCACCGTATACAGTGAAAGAGGCAAAGGAAGTACGTTTCATCTTTATCTGCCGGCAGGCGACCAGGCGATTGACCGAACAAAACCGGTGGATGAAAAAATCCAGAACGGAAACGAAACCATCCTTCTGGTGGATGACGAGGATATTGTCATTGATGTCGGCAAGGAATTGCTTGAACAACTTGGCTACAAGATACTGATTGCGAAAAATGGATATGATGCCGTAACGATCTACCAGAGTCATGGGCATTCCATCGATCTTGTGATTTTCGACATGATTATGCCCGGCATGAGCGGAAGTGAACTGTATGACCGGCTGAAGAATATAAATCCTGAAATACCGGCGATTCTCTCAAGCGGTTACAGCATTGACGGTCAAGCCGAATCTATCATGCGGAAAGGATGCGACGGATTCATTCAGAAACCATTTAATTTGCGGCAGATCGCCCGCAAAATAAAGGAAATTATAGAAAATAAAAAAGCTGCGGGAAAACGCTGAATTAAAGGTCGTTGAAATAATCTACCAGATCCATTCCGCGCATCATGTCCCGATCATGGTATGGAATGGCGTTTATTCTTCTGTAATAATTATATTTTTCATAGTTTGCAAGGTGATTTTCGATATTGGCCACCAAGTCATCAAAGAATTCGTAATATCCGGGGAAATATTTGTCTTTATTTGTTTTCATGAAAATTAAAACGGTCTCGATATAGGCCTTCGGTCGTTGCTGATAAATGGAGTTTTCAATACATACGATCTGTTCCTTTATGCTCTCAATGGCCTTTTCATGCGCGTGAAGCCGTAAAAAAAGATCAAAAAGTTCGCTGGTTTCATCGACGATTTTCTTTTCCCAGTTTTTCATCGTTCGTTCTCCTTTTTTACGCCGAGAAATATAAAATATCGCCAGAATCCGCCATATGCCTTCATAACGGTTTGGCGCGCGGATTCAAACCATCCGTTCAATATGGGAAGCAGATGCCCGTCCATGCGGACGTGATTCAGCTTCATCCAGGATTTAAACCAATCGACCGGTGAATTATCGAAATCAATCACCGCCACCATGCCGCCGGGGGCAAGGTCATGTCGGGCATTGTCTAAGGCCTGCTGGAAACCGGGGTTGATCATTGACAGGGTATAGGAAAATACGATCAGATCATATGACCGCACGGGATGTAACGACTGGGCATAATTACTGCAAATCAGCGTCGGTCGGCGTCCCTGCCGGCCGGCAAATTTACAGCCTGCGCGTTCCAGCATATCCTTTGAAAGATCCAGCCCGGTGATGTTAGCATCCGGGAATCGTCTGGCCAGTGATACAAGATTTTTTCCCGTTCCGCAGCCGATTTCAAGTATTCGTTTAGGGTGGATATGATGTGAAATTTCTCGGATCAGTGCCGTTCGGCCGAACAGAAAACTCCATCGGGTAGCGTCATAGATATGCGAATGAAAACGATAATAGCGTTCAAGGCGCATGGAGGCGGGCGGATTCATCAGGCAACCTCGGCAAAATGAAGGCTTCCGTATGTGCCGACACGGTCCGTGCCATGCAGATTATCAGTCCGCCACGCGAAAAAGCGAAGAGCCTGTTTGGCGGCCCGGGGGAGAAAACCGTGGTCCAGGCCGGCGGAACGAAACAAAATCTTTGTCCCCGGCAGGCTGTTTTGCAGTATCAGCTCCCATTCCTCCTCAAGTGCTTCCGGCGCGTTGCCGGCCATCCAGTCCTGATGATCCAGCAGGAGGTAATGGGAATAGCGGCCGGGATATTGTCGGAGGAATGCCGTCAGCGTCAAGGTGTATGTTCGGATATTGCGGACAGTTCGTTGGAGATGTTCGAAATTTTCGGGTTTGAGATAATTGGGGCAACAAACCGACGTGTAGGCGCCGTTGAGGTAAACCCGCCAGAAATAATTGTCCCGGATGGGCACGGTGGTAAAGACATGCCGGAGCTTGTCCCGCACGTAATGTTCCAGTCCGCCGGGGTAGGTATCATCAATTAGCCGGACCTGTGATCTGGGAACCCCGACCAGCGACATAAGGGCCGGCTGCCGGACGATCCATCGATTGAATCCGTCCCAGATGCATCCATCGATTTGTTCATAAATGGCGCGTTGTTGTGCAAGGGATTCCGCTGCCAGCAGTTTTCGCACCTGCCTGCCGGCCTCGCGCTTGATGGAAAAAATATAAATGCTGAAAAACCAGGCCACCCATCCGGATGTGCCGTGATAATAAAATGACCGGCGCAGCCCGCGGCCGGGTTTGAAATAATGGATTTTCCTGTCCCAGAAATTTTTGGCCTCTTTCGAAAGGCTGTCCCGGATGGAATGATAAATGCTTTCATAATTGTCGTGGGAGCCGCTGCTGAAAATTTTGAAAAAATCTTTATGATCCCTCCGTGAAATCAGCGCTGTTTTAAGTTCCAGCAGCGCGTTCTGGCGAGGGTTGACGTCAACGGCATGGATTTGCGCCGGATCATCCAGCAGATAATCCAATGCGTTGCATCCCGCGCTGGTGATCATCACGATCCGGCTTTCCGGGTCAAGGGCCAGAAGTTTACGGTCAATGGCAGGATCTTCCCAGCAGGTATTGTAGATAAGGCGATGGCCGTGGACCATCTGGAAAAATCCGTCATGCAGCGAATTGAGTAATTTTTTCATGGATAGCACTCCAACCGGTTGCCGGATGTAGTTTAAGGAAATTTTGCAGTATTTTTCGCCAGCGCATTCGGCTTGTCTCAAATTGATTTGAGTCGGATGCCCTATCATGCGCGGGGAGGGCAATTTAATGGATTTCATTTACGGCGACGATACTCCCGCATCGTAACAATTGATTGACCCCTGTATGACGTTTATGTGTCATTCTCATGGGAATCAACTACCGGAATAAGCTGAAAAAAGATTATGATTAAATTTAAAATCAAATTGTTATGCTATTTGTCGGTAAAAGGGATTTTCGAGGAAGAGAAAAGAGACGGGCTGCGACAGCCCGCGGGGCGGTGTAAATCGATTCAAAGAGGAGTATAGCAGATCGCTGGCATTTAAGACAATATCGTAAAGCGCCCAAAAGACAATTCGTCTATTTCTTGAGGGTGAGAAGCAGGGCGGGATTATCTCTGAACATCGTTCGTTTGATCTTGATTTCCCATGCTTGTGAGCCCTTTGTGTAGGAATGAAAGCTGACCTTGCAATGCTTGCTTTTTTGTTTCGTCAATGCGCTTTTTGCTTTATCGGCAAATTTTTCGGCATGCTCGGGGTTGAGAAATTCAAAAAAATTTCGACCCGTCATGCTTTTCGGTTCGGCGACGCCGATGTCTCTGGCGGCCGCGTTGGTTAAAAAAGCGATTCGGCAATCCGTGGTCAGAAGAATCTGGCGTCGTCCCGATGCCTCGATGACGGCGTCAAAAATTTGCGGTACAATTTCTTTAAAATACCCATCTTCGGCTATATTATTTTGGTCTTGGACATTTTCCGCCGGCAGACCTTTTGTTGGAACCGCATCCGCGTCATGTCTGCGCTTTTCGCTCCGATAAGCATGATCAAGTTCCTGGCAACGGGTCTCCAGTTCTTCGCGTTTCCTGGCTTGGTCTGCAAATTGCGTTTTAAGTGCCTCAAAGTCGGTCAATGCTTGCTGGTGAATTCGGTTGACCGTTTCAAGTTCTTCGATCAGTTGTTTCTTTGTCCGTCTCTGATAACTGTTCATATCCATCCCGTCAGTTTATAAAGATGTTGGTTTAAACGCCTCATCTATTGAACGCACAAGAAGTTATTGCCTGGACAGATCACCTGTAAATCATCATAAATTATTCTTAAAAACAATATATTATGATGAGACGACATAGACTGATAGGATCAAAAAATAAAATCATTTTTATAATTGATGATCCCTCGGCAATGTTCGGCCAGGGCCTCGGCGGAGGAGAATTCGCCGGCCGGCACGGGATCACAGAACGTCAGTCGCACATCAATGATTTTTTTGGCCGATGTTCTCAAATAATGGGGAAAAAACGTCATATCGCCGTACCAGGTCAGCGAGCAAGAATGATAGGCAATACGGACCGGGACCACCGGAGCATCCGCAAGACGGGCAATGCCGAAAATTCCCCGGTGAAAAGGCAGCAACGAAGATCCATTCGTGGTGGAACCTTCGGGAAAGTTAAGGATGGATACCCCGGCCCGCAGCAGTCGGAGGGCCTTTCGCAAGAGCCTTGCACCGCTGTGCACATCGCCGCGCTTTACAAACAATATACCGGATGAATTCATGGCCTTGCCGAAAAGCGGCCAGCCGGCAATTTCCATTTTTGACACCGCCAGCATCGGGGCCTGGGAAATGACGAGAATCGGGTCGATGTACCCGAGATGATTGGCCGCATAGACGGCGGCCCGGTCCGTTGGTCTGCCGCTCACCTCCACTCGAAGCCCGTGCATCCGACAGATTCTCTGGGCATAATGACGGCTCAATCCGGCTAGCAGTGGATAGGCGTCATACGAACCATTGGATGGCTTCAGTGCTGCTGTTTTTGCAAGCAATGCAACGGCATGCCAGCAGAGCCCCGATGCCCGTATGGTGGAACGCGCGATGGCGATGGGTCCTGATATGGGGTTCATCCGATATCCGTTTGCAGGTCCCGGGATTCGGTGCTGATTGGCGAGGTTTTGGATTGTTTCATGCGGCGTCTGGATTTGCGGGATGCCCAGGATGAACGAATAAAATCGACTTTTCCCACCTGAAACATCTCATCGCCGTTTTGAAAGTCCAATTGATCCCGGCAGAACGCGTTGCAAGCGTCCACCCGGTATCGGCTCACGGGATCATCCTTGATGAACTCTTCGGCACCTCCGCCTTCCATCTGGTTGGACCCCCGGACTACAAAATACTCCGGGTCGAATACCGCCTTGCTGCTGCAGCCGAATTCCTCCCGATGATCGGCAAGCACCTGTTCGGCCACGGCAACATGAAACGCGGTTTTGGGGGTGTTCCCGTGATAATTGGGGAACACGTCGAGGAAATAATCTGAGGCGGCGCCGATGCCCGCCGGAGAGGCCGCGATACTGGTCATGATAAAGGACAGACATCGCTGATTGAACATGGCCAGAAGAAAAATTTTCTTAAACAACGGGGTTTGAAGGCGCTGGCCGCGATAACTTTTCCGGATCATGGTCAGACCGAGATGAATGATGGTTTTATACTTTTTCCGCTTTTGAAAAGGTAAATATACCATAGCGGTGAACCCGGCGGCCTGCCGGAGCGCATTGTCATATACCATGGCGATGATGCGGCTTTCATAGGCGCTGCGGGTGCCGGTGAAGATCCCGTACCGAGGGACTTCATCCATGGCCTCCTCGGCCACGCCCTTGAGTTGGTCATGCAGGTTCGATAGTTGCTCGTCGGTCATCCATCTGCCCGGCTGATCATAGACCTTGACGCTGTATTGCCCGTCTCGAAGCGAGAAAACCGCCTGGCGTTTAAGCGGCCGACGCAGCCAGCCCAGGCGGTTTTGCGGCACAGGGTTTACTGCAAAATGGGTAAATAAGCGTTCAAAGGGCCTGCGAATCAGGATGCCCATGGCGTTGTCCAGCAAACCTTTTTTATCCGCGAGTGTCCGAATATTTCCCATATCCCGATCTCCTTTTCAGTGTTTTCTTCATTTATAAAATGCTTCTCACTAATAGGTCCGATAAATTGGGAACCGCTCTCACATCATTGGCCGTAGCCGATTCCATGGAATTTTTCATCCTTACTTATTTTCGAAGCCGGATGGCGGTTTCGTGCCGAAACCGTATCTTTTTTGTTATTTTTTCTTACCAGCAGCGCATTTTCCGGCAGAATCATTTCTGGATCGAACGTCATCATTTCTTCCGAGTTTTTCTATTCAAACGACACACGATTGAAATAAAGCGGGTTTATTCTCAGCACCTGCCTTTGATCAAGACCTGGACTCATTGGAATAACGGTTTCCAACAAAGGTCCATAGTCGATAATATAAAATATTTAAGTATTTGTTTTATTTAGATTTAAAATAAATGGAATTAAACCAAAAAAGGAGGGGAACATGAAAATCAACTGGCAAATCGGCCTGGCCATCCTGATCAGTTTAGGAGCATTTTTGCTGATCAGCAGCGCCATGTCTTATTACACGCTGAACAACCTGAAACAGGCGGAAGTGGAAAAAATGCGGTCAACACTGATGGCAGAAAGAAGGAACCAGCTTCGGGACGTGGTGCAAAACGCTTATTCTGTTTTTGAGACGGCAAAGTATTACGAGCCCGCTCAACAGGCCATCAGCAACATGCGGTTTGGTGACGACAAGAACAATTATTTTTTTGTCGTCGATCCCACAGGAATGTTCTGGGTGAATCCCGCCCGCCCTGAAATGGTAGGGGCCGTCCATAAAGATTTAAAGGATGCAAAAGGGCAACGCTACATCGAGCAGATTATCACCCAGGCATTTATCCGGGGGGAGGGCTTCATGCAGTACCATGAGAACAAGCCCGGATCCGCCGCGCCATCGGAAAAGCTCGTACATTTCAAATATTACAGGCCCTGGAACTGGGTGCTCTGCGCCTCCATATTCATCGATGATATTGACGCCATCGTGAATGCCCATCAGAGCGACATCAATAAAACAATGATGGAGCAGATCCTTTTATTTGGGATGCTCGGAATCCTGGCCATGGCGATTACCGGTTTTTTAAGCATGATGTTTTTCCGCGGCAGCCTGGTATTGCCTATCCAGCGGCTGACCAATGCCGTTAGTAAAATGGCCAATGGCGACCTGGATGTGGAAATCAGCATCCGGTCCAACCAGGAGATCAACCAGTTGATCGAGGCCATCGAACGGATGCAGGACAGTTTTAAGATTGCTTATCGAAGGCTGAAAAAGCACGTGGATGTCGCCAAGGCCGTGAATGAAAAAGAAGTGAAGTTTCTTTTAACGGAAACGGATCCTGATTCCGGACGCCGACTGGCCCTTAAGAAAGTCGGATAAAGTTGGTTGCAGCGAATTACGTACCGATAAACCGCACAAGCAAAAATTAAGCAACCCAACCACTCAAAGATAAGAGGAGAACCCGAGCATGAAACTTATTTCAAAAATTGTAGTGTCATCACTGTTGAACATTTTGATCATTGCCACAGCAACTGCCGTATGGGCAGGAAGCATCTCCATTTCCGGTTCCACCACCGTTCAGCCCGTGGCGGAAAAGCTGGCCTCTGCTTTTATGTCCGAATATCCTGAAGTGGCCATCACCATCGCCGGCGGCGGATCCGGAAACGGCATCAAAGCCATTATCGACGGCACGTCGGATATAGGAAATGCCTCACGCTTTATCAAGGACGGTGAGCTGGCCATGGCCACGGGGCAGCAAGTCTACCCGATACCCTTCAGGATCGCCTATGACTGCATTGTTCCCATCGTGCATCCTTCCAATACGGTCAAGAACCTGAGCCTTGATCAGCTCCGGGAAATTTATAAAGGAACAATTGACAACTGGAGCGCCGTAGGGGGAAAGGACCAGCCGATAAAACTTGTTTCCAGGGATATGTCGTCGGGAACCTACGAGGTCTGGGAAGAAAAGGTCATGAACAAGGAAAATGTTTTTCCAGGCGCCTTACTCCGGGATTCAAACGGCGAGGTATTAAAGTCTGTGGTCGCAGACCCCGACGCCATCGGTTATGTGGGGCTGGGGTATATCCGGGATTCGGTGAAAGCCCTTACGGTCAACCGGATCCAGGGTTCGGAAAGAACCACCATCAGTGGAACCTATCCCATCAGTCGCCCCCTTTTCATGTTTACCCGGAGTTGGCCCGCCGGCGACACATTAAATTTCATCAACTATATCCTGGAACCGGGAAAAGGTCAGGTGCACGTTAAAAATGCCGGATTTGTGCCATTATATGAGCAGGTGGGAAGTTGTTATGGTAGCGCCGGGCCAGTGGAAGACTTAAATACCATTAAAATGGTCCAGCAATACTTAAACGCGCTCAATTACGACGCCGGTCCAGTGGATGGTTTGAAAGGGCCAAGAACCATCAATGCCATGTCGGCTTTTCAGAAGAGCAACAATTTGACTGTCAGTGCAGCGGTTACCGACGATTTTGTAGCCCGTCTTAAACAAAGTTATGACCAGTACGGCGGCCTTTTATAAGGTTGCGGTCGTTGCCTGTGTCTTTATCAGTGTCCGGTTGCCGATGAATCCGTTCAGGTTTTTGCCGGCAACCGGGCGATCAAGCGCCGGCCGGGGGTGTCGCGATGGTGTCAGCCTGGGCTATTTTTAAATAATTTCTGTCGGAACAATCGCAGATGAAAAAGGATACGAACCTAATGATTGCCAAACAATTCATGTTGCCGCTGTTCATTGTTGCGGCGTTCGTCTATTCATCGGCAACCGCCATTGCGGGCATCGTGATCGGGAGTGGTGCTTCGCGGGAAGGCGAAAATAAAATCGTTGAAATGTAACCGAATTGTCACAATTTTTTGTTTGTGTTATTGTAATGATGGTTTTTGGACGCCCCGGCTGCATGATGGTTGCATTGTTTTATTAACCTTTTAAATGTTCGAATGGTTCCGAATAACATGAAGTTGATCAAACCCCAGGATACAAGCTCTGCTCCATTGGTCCCCGAAAACATTCCTGAAGGGATCACCGAATCCGACGAAGCGATTTTTGCTGCCATCACCGATTTTGAATTATCGCCCGAACAGCAAGAGCGGATCCTTGATCCCCAGACCGTCTATTCCCGTGAAAAATCCATCCTGGCCGTTCACTGGCACCCGGAATTCGTGCCCATGGAACTTATTGAACGGCGCATCTCTTCGATGTTCCCCAATGTCGAAGAATCGGTGATCATTCCCACCCAGCATAATGTTCTGATGAACTGGAACGAATTTGCCGGGGTGGAGGTGGATTGCTACTCCAGCGGGTTTAATCAGAAAGTCCAATTGCTGCTTCATTTCCGAAAGGAGCGGCTTGATGGAGCCGATGTTCTCAAATCAATGCTTCGGCATACCTTTAAGTACCGATCATCTCAATTGTTCGAGTATATTCGGGCAATTATCAGTCCAAATGAAGACTGGATCGGGACCGCGGCTGAAAATACCGGTGCGGATGCCTCCCTGGTGCGGTTTGTCCAAATCCATGTGCGAAAGCTTGAGAATCTGCTGGATCGGCAGATGGACGCAATTCCGGAGTTTGCCATTAAAAACAAGCTGATCCGGGAGTTTTTCGACGGGCTTCGGCCGATATATGGAAATCGTCTCATCAGTCGGGCACAGATGTTTTTAACGGCAGTCAAGCAAATGGTGAAAGCCAATTTTTCGAACCGCTATTTTTACCGGACTTCCGAGATCATTGAGGAGGCCCGATCCTTAAATGCGGGGATTGTCATCCCCCACCCGGAGCAGTTCTGGCCCATACTACTTGCTGAATATGATGTGGACGGTTACGAGGTATGGAACCCTCAATCCCGCCGATACACCGAATTTCTGATTTCCGTATTAAAGGAAAAAAACCGGAAACGGCGCCCCCGCCAAAGGGATCTGCTGGTCTTTATGGGGGATGACACGCATATGGCGGAAAAAGTAAAGGACCCCACGGTTCGGGATCCGGTCAAGGCGGCAAGAGAAATCGGGGTTCAACCTGCGTGGGAGGATCTCAACATCCGCAAGCAGCTCATCAGCGCAAACATCGATAAAGCCGGACTGATCAGGGAATACCGGAATCGGCTTACGTAACAACCCATTGGCAGGAGGAGGCATCATGAACGACGACCAGAAATTCGAATTTGACTCCCTGCAAGATACCAACAGCATCGCAACGTTTCTGCAATCCCTTATTGAAGGGTTTTCAAAACGAAAAATCGTTTTGTCCACGGAAAATGAAGAGATTGTGCTCCATCCTAGTTCTCTGGTTCGTTTCAGCGTAAAGGCAAGACGAAAAGACGGGTTGAAGAACCAGCTGGGAATTAAAATCTCCTGGAAAGAGCCGGCCATTGAACTCAAACAATCGGAAAAAACCCTGAAAATTAATC
>CAZRES010000070.1:0-16087 GCA_964598885.1 uncultured Desulfobacteraceae bacterium
TATGCCGGGAATGCCGGTTTGAGACGGGAAAAGCCATGCAGGCCGGGGCCTGTATCTCGTTTACCCTGAAACCCATGTTCGTGCCGATCCGTATTGCGCCGGTGGTGGATGTGATGGAGCAGGGCCGCAAGGTGGTCTGGTCCGGCGGGCGATTCGGGATCCGCGCGGAGCACACGTTTATCTTTAAACAAACTCAAGCCCCGTCCGTGATCATCGAGAGCACTGAGGCCTTTTCCGGTCTGATGCTCTGGCCGGCCAGAATGTTAGGGTTGCCCGCGCGCCTTCACACCCTTTCCATGGGACTTTTAAAGGCCATTAAGACCGAAGCCGAGTCCCGCTTTCAGCAACGACAAAAGCCGCCATCAACGGAACAAACCGGAAAAGAATGATAACACCATCCATGATGCACCCGAAAATTCCTATGGCCTGTTTTGTCACATCCCATGGCTTCGGTCATGCGGCCCGGGTATCCGCCGTGATGAACGCCATTTATGAACAATGGCCCTATGTGGTTTTCGAAATATTTACAGAAACCCCGGAATGGTTTTTCCGTCAGTCACTCCAGCCCCCGTTTATCTGCCATCGGGTGAAAACCGATGTGGGTCTGGTGCAGACATCGGCCCTGCGGTTTGATCTGAGACAGACCCTGGCGGCCCTGGATGCGTTGATCCCTTTTAGGGATCAACTGTTGGATGAACTGGCGGAAATCCTCACGAAAAAGGACTGCCAGCTCATCATCGCCGATATTTCTCCTCTGGGCATTGCCGCGGGAAAAAGAGCCGGAATTCCGTCGGTATTGGTCGAAAATTTTACCTGGGACTGGATTTATGATGCCTACCAAACCGCAGGCGGACGCATGGCCGAACATGCGGCGTACCTGGCCGAAATTTTTGCCTCAGCCGATCATCACATCCAGACCGATCCGGTTTGCTGCGATAAAACAGGAGTTTTCCGCGCGCCGCCCATTGCCCGATCACCGAACCTGCCGTCGGATGAAATCCGAAGACGCCTTGGGATCAGTGATGGGGAAAAGATGGTATTGATCACCATGGGCGGCATCCCGGAATCCGTCGGGTTTGTCCATCAGCTCAACCAGTTTGATCCCGGCATCCATTTTGTGGCGCCCGGCGGATTTGACGATCTTTTGGTTCAGAAAAAACGATTACATCAGGTGACCCTGCTTCCCCACGCCTCGGCCTATTACCATCCGGATCTGGTGCATGCGGCCGACGCGGTGGTGGGAAAAATCGGCTACAGCACCCTGGCCGAGGTCTGGTGCGCGGGGGCGCCGTACGGCTATATTTGTCGTCAGGATTTTCGCGAATCCGCGGTCCTTTCGGCCTATGTGAACGAAAACATGAGCGGGATGCCGATTACCGCCGAAGCGTTTACCCATGGCAGATGGCTTTCTCAAGTCCGGGAATTGCTGGCCATGCCGGCAAAACCCGCAAATGGGACGAATGGCGCGCGGATCACGGCCCGGCATATCTGCGGCATTTTGGCGCGTGAGAAGGAGATGATAGAAGTAGTGAATGCAGACGGCCTAGTGATCGGCGCGGCCCCAAGAAAACGAATTCACGGCAATAATCAATGGCTCCATCGGGTGGTGCATGTGCTCGTGTTTGACTCCCGCAATCGTTTGCTGCTGCAGAAACGTTCCTGGAACAAGCAGGTGGCGCCGGGAAAATGGGACACCTCCGTGGGCGGTCATGTGGACTGCGGCGAAACGCTGATGCATGCGGCCATGCGGGAAATGAAAGAAGAACTCGGCATTGCGCCGGAGTCGCTCCGGTTTATTTATCAATACATCCATTCTAATGAGTTCGAGTCTGAACTGGTTACCACCTATATCTGCCGGCATGACGGCGGGTTTACCCACGATCCGGAAGAAATCGACGCGGTCCGTTTCTGGAAGACAGATCATATCATGGCAAAACTGGGCAAAGGCGTGTTCAGCGATAACTTTGAAGATGAATTTAAACGATATCAGGATTGGCGATCCATAACCAACCGGATTTTATAATTAAAAGTATATCATGCTTATACAAAACAAATAAACGGTTTTTCAAGGAGTTGCTGTTAAATGAACTATAAGACGCTCGTGGAGGATTTCAGAAGTTTCTGGGAAATTGTGATTGACGTGTGGCAGCAGGGGGTATTTGGAATTCAACTCGGGAAATTGCTGACCGCGCTGTTTATTTTCATTGTCTTTTTGATGCTGCGAAAACTTATTGCCACGCAAATTGTCAAGCGCCTCAAAAATTTTGCGGATAAAAGCACGACGCGCATCGATAATAAGGTCATCGGCGCCCTGGAGCAACCCATCACCATGATTCCCGTGGTGCTGGGGCTTTTTTTCGCACTTCAGTACCTGGACCTGGGAGGAGTTCTGGGCGAGATCGGTCTGAAACTGGTCCGTTCTTTTATCATTTTCGTTATTTTCTGGGGGTTTTTCAACCTCGTGGGACCCTTCAGTTTCCTGTTCAACAAGGTGGCGGTGATTTTTTCAACGGCCATGCGCGACTGGCTGCTCAAAGTCATCAAGGCGGCATTTGTCTTTATCGGCGCGGCCACCGTGCTGGAGGTATGGGGCATCAAAATCGGGCCCATCCTGGCCGGTCTCGGTTTGTTCGGTGTTGCCGTGGCCCTCGGCGCCCAGGACCTGTTTAAAAATTTGATTTCCGGCATTCTGATTCTTTCGGAAAAGCGATTCAATATCGGCGACTGGATACTGGTGGATGGCGTGGTGGAGGGCACGGTGGAGGATATCGGGTTTCGTTCCACCATTGTCCGGCGATTCGACAAAGCGCCGGTATATGTGCCCAATGCCCGGCTTGCGGATTCGGCGGTGACCAATTTTTCCGCCATGACCCATCGCCGGATATTCTGGCATATCGCCGTGGAATATCGAACCACCATCGCTCAGCTTCGTCGCATACGCGATGAGATCGAGGCGTATATTGTGGAAAATGATGCATTTGCCAAACCGCACGAGGTACCCACATTCGTGCGCATCGATCGGTTTTCCGATTCGTCCATCGATATCATGCTTTACTGTTTCACGCGCACCATTTTCTGGGGGCAGTGGCTGGAAATCAAGGAAAAACTGGCGCTTAAGGTTAAAGAGATTGTAGAAGGCGCGGGCACCGGTTTCGCGTTTCCGTCGCGCACCATTTATATGAGCGGTTCCACAGGTGAAAAGCCCGAAGTTTTTATGCCGCCCGGCGATCCCCCCGCTGAGTTGTGATATCCTGTTTTTTGGTTTTTGGACCGGAGCCCTTACAACTATAGTCGTCAATTTCTGCCTTTATGTCATCATATTATTCGCAGGTCCCGGTATCTTCGCATTTTCTTTCCTGCATGCGCATTTTTCTTCTTTCCTTTGCCTGGTTATACCGTCGGATATCCATCTCGGTTTCGGGAATGAGCGGTGGAATTCCGGAGGGCCGGGAATTTTCATCCAGCGCGACGTAGGTAAGATATGCGGAAGCCGTATGTCGGTTTTCACCGGTCATCATGTTTTCCGATTCCACCCGCACGCCGATTTCCATGGATGTACTTCCCACGAAATTGACGCTTGCCATAACTCTCAGCAGGTCTCCCACAAACACGGGGTGATGAAAATCCAGGCGGTCAATGGAGGCGGTAACCGCATTTTTCCTGGCATGGCGGATCGCAACGATGCCGGCGGTATTGTCGATCAATTTCATGATGGTGCCGCCATGAACGTTTCCGGCAAGGTTGGCATCCTGTTGGGTCATCTGCTGCATCACTGTCAATCGCGTTAATTTCGGTTTTTTTTCTTCCATCCTGCGCTCCGGGGATTTAATGTTGATGAATGGCAAAGTGATTCACGACAGCCAAAGAAACAATGCCGCTGAACCATACGCCGAAAATAAAATGATACTGTTTTTCCGATTTAAAATCAAACAGCCAGACGTGCCCGGGGATGAAAGCGGGCATTGATCCAGAGGGAAAAGGCGATCACGGCGCCGCCCATGAACAGGCGGCCCAGATCGGCGTCAATGTTCCATACCAAAATGTTGACCAGAATCCCGGCTGGCACCAGGGCGTTGTTCATGACCGCCAGAGTGCCGGCATCCACCCTGCATGCGCCGCGATTCCATAAAAAAAGGCCGATTCCCGATGCCGCCACCCCCAGCCACAACAGGATGCCCCATTGCAATCCGGTGGCAGGGAGCATCTGTGGATTGCCGAAAATCAGAAAGGACGGCAGCGTAACCAGCAGGGCTCCGAAAAAAAAATAACCGAAGGTGTTAAAAGCGGAAAAAGTTGTGGGATATCGGATCATCACGTGTTTGTATCCGATCTGGCCGGCCGCAAACGCCAGATTGGCGACTTGCAGGATCAGAAACCCGGTCATGAACTCCCGGCTCAGAGCATCATAGCGAATGATGCCCGCGCCGAGGGTAGCAACGCCGGCGGCCAGAAAGGCCACTGGCGAAAAACAGCGGTGCAGGGCGTCGTCGATCAGCGTAACGTAGAGAGGCGTAAAAATGGTGAACAGCAAAACCTCGGGGACCGAAAGATAATTAAAAGACCGGTAGAGACAAAGATAGGTGATTCCGAACTGCAAGGCTCCTGTGGCGGTAATGCCGAGACAAAGGCGGACCGGGACGTCTTTAATCCGGGTAAAGGGCAGAAAAATCACCGTCGCGATCAACACCCGGCTGAGAACGGCAAAATCGCTGTCCACCCGGCCGGCGAGAAATTCTCCGATCAGACTGAAAGAAAAGGCCCACAATATCGTGACAAATATCAATATACTCATAAAGTTCGCTTTTATGGTAAAAATTTTTTGCTGCAATTAGCTGAAAAAGCATTACAATATAGTTCAAAGATCCGTCAATTTCAAGGTGTTTCCCAAAAACTGTTTTAGGGATTTAAACCGACTTTTCCATCACACGACCTTCCCATCTTAACCTTTTGATATTTTTAAACGCAGTTGTCCCGTGGGATAAGACAGGGATTGACAGATCAAGCATTGATCGGTAGCGTAACAATGAAGGCGCGAATATGATTGATACATCCGGAGCGGCGACACATAGAGCCACCCCTTCGAAACGCTCAATCCGCCTTATAACTTTAACTTCGCAATGAAAGGAGAATGCCATGCCGCTGATCACTATTTCGTACAGTATCGGAAGCGACGGACTGTCCATCGCCCAGAAAGTGGCTCAAGAATTGGCCGTGGAACTCTTTGACGACGCCAGACTTCAGGTTGAAGTTTCCCGTCTGGGGATATCTTCCGAAGAGGTCAAGTCGCTTGACGAAAAACAGCCCGGTTTTTTCGATCGTCTTCTTAGCCGAAAGCCTGATATCTATCTGGAGTTAATGCAGTCGGTCGTTTATGAATTTTCCAACAGGGGCGACGGGGTCATTGTCGGTCATGGCAGCCAGACTCTGCTGAAAGATTTCGACTGCGCCCTGCACGTGCTGATCCATAATCGGGAGGAAAGTCGGGTGGAAAAGCTCATGGAAAAACAGGGCCTGTCCCGTGAGGCTGCAATTAAAGTCCTGCGAAAGAGCGACGACACGCAAAGGGGATTTTTCCGCTACGCTTTCCAGATGGAATGGGATGATCCTTCGCTATATGACATGGTGCTCAATACTGAGAAAATAGGCAGCGAGGCCGTGGTTCAATTTATCCTGGATGCTTCCCGAACCGATAAAATGAAGGCATGTAGCCTGGAGGCCATAGACAATATGAAACGCCTGGCTCTATCCAGCAAGATAAAGGCCGAACTGATGAAAAGCGACATCTATCTGCATAATATCAGCATTGAAGTCATGGAAGATAATGCAGTGGAAATTACAGGCGTGACACTGAGCTCTGAGCGCAAAGACCGGATGATGCGCGCCGTCAAAAATGTGCCCGGCGTCACGGATGTGAAAATGTCCGTTTATATCCGTTCCGGAAGCTGGTAGGGGCAATCCGGCACGATTGTTTTGTTTACGCCGGTATTGTGCAAACCGATGCGCAGATGAGTTTTGCAGATTACAGCCATCAGAATGCTGCTGATGGCTGTAATCATTTCGGGACGGGATCCGAAAATCGCCATCAAGCCGCCGCGTTTATTTTTTTGTTTTAGGGTATAAACACGGCAATTCCCCTTTTTATGCCGATAAAAGAAAACCGGGCCAGTTCGTTTCTGAGCCGATAGTTGCTATCGGTCCTTTCTGATTGTTTTCCGGACATACCATTTTTTATGCTAAAAATACCGGCTGGACCTTATTTTTTCCATTGCATCAGAGTGATATGTAATTGGCAAAATATAAATTAAACCGGCAAATTCATCCCCAGTAAGCGGATGTGAAGTTTGATTTTGATCGGGAAAAATTGATTTTTACAATTTTATAAGGGGAATTTTTATCGTGCGTATTTCAGAGATTAACCGCAAACTTCTGCAGAGACGAAAAGAAATTCTGAACCAGCGAAAAAGCGAGATCGCATCGTGGGAGAAACTGCAAGAACCGGAAGTCGAATTTGAAGAGAATGCGGCTGAAGAAAAACAGGCCCGCATTCACGAAAGACTGGAAGAGAAGGAAAAACAGGAAATTGAACAAATCGACGCTGCCCTTGCAAAAATAAAAACCAATACTTTCGGTAATTGCGACAGATGCGGCCAACCGATTGCGAAAGAGCGCCTCAAAGCAATTCCATGGGCTCCTTTTTGCGTGAAATGCGCAAAAAATCTTGAAGAAAGCAGGGGTGGCGGAATTGCGGGGGAAGAAACCCTGGCAGCCGGCGCGTCGATCGGAGAGCAGGTGAACTATTCGGATACCGAAATTGAAGACATGATAAAAGATGAACTGATCCGGGACGGGCGCATTGAGGTGGAAGAACTTTACATTTACAGCAAAGAAAAAACCGTCTATCTGGAAGGCGCTTTGCCCGGTAAAACCGAGCACGAAATTTTGCTCAGTCTTATTATCGATACTCTAGGTTTTAAAGACGTCGTTGATCATATCAAAATAGACCGGCAGCTATGGGAACAGCCGGGCAAATCAAGAGCAAATACGGAAGACGGACAGACTGCCACAGAAAAAAGGATGGAAGGTGAAGGTGGAGAAACCGACGTCTGGACCGCCCGGGAAGTTGGGACATCCCTGGACCCACCGGATAAAATGATTCCGGAAGAATAATCGGAATCTGTGTTTATGTCGGAGTTTATGGCGGATCCTGTCGCTCAACTGGTTGCTGTTATGTAATGGTTATTATTTTTCCGTTCTTTCCAGCTCAAGGATTTTTTCTATTTCTTCTGATGTGAGAAGTTCTTTCTCCAATAATTTTTTAGCAAGCAGATCCAGTTTCTGACGGTTTTGGCGCAATATTTCCTGAACCTTCTTATAGCATTCGTGGAGAATATTTTTAACTTCGTCATCAATCATCTGGGCCGTGGCTTCGCTGTAATCTTTATCTTGAGTCAATTCTCTGCCAAGAAAAGGATGGGGTTCCCCTTTTTTAAAAACCATAAGTCCGATTTTTTCGCTCATACCCCACTGACAAACCATCCGCCGCGCCAGCTGGGAAGCGTTTTTCAGATCATCGCCGGCTCCGGAGGTAATATCATCAAATATTTCTTCCTCTGCAGCGCGACCGCCGACCATAACCGAAATTCTGCCAAGCAGATAGCTTCTGCTCAGATTGTATCTGTCTTCTTCCGGCATCTGTTCTGTTGCACCCAGTGAACTTCCCCGGGGGATGATGCTTACCTTTCTGAGAGGATCGGCTTCCGGAAGCAGCAGAGCGCAAAGCGCGTGACCGGCTTCATGATAGGCGATCATATTTTTCTCTTTGTCAGAGAGCCGGTCCTCCCGCTTGATACCCAGTATGATCTTATCCCGGCTTTCATGAAAATCCTGCATGTCCACCTGTTTTTTGCCTTTTCGCGCCGCAAGCAACGCCGCCTCGTTCACCAAATTTTTTAAATCAGCCCCGCTGAAACCCACGGTAGTCCCGGCCAGTTGATCATAATCGATGTCCTTTTTTATTTGCAATTTGCGGATATGCACCTGAAGAATCGCCTTTCTCGCGGATTTCCGCGGCATTTCCAGATTGATCCGGCGATCAAAACGTCCGGGACGCACCAGAGCCGGATCCAGTACATCCGGACGATTGGTGGCCGCCAGAACAATGACGGATTCCTCTTTGCTGAATCCATCGATTTCCGACAGAATCTGATTCAGAGTCTGCTCCCGCTCGTCGTGTCCGCCTCCAACCCCTGTTCCCCGCACCCTTCCAATGGAGTCGAGTTCATCAATAAAAATCAGGGACGGTGCATTTTTTTTGGCAACCTGGAACATGTCCCTGACCCGGGAAGCGCCTACCCCGACAAACATTTCAATAAATTCCGAGCCCGTGATGGAATAAAACGGCACATTGGCTTCCCCTGCCACCGCTCGGGCCATCAGGGTTTTTCCGGTGCCCGGCGGTCCCAGCAGGAGTATGCCTTTGGGCAGTTCCGCGCCAAGATCGTGATAGGCAGACGGATTCTTGAGATAATCGACCATTTCCCGTAATTCTTTTTTGGCATTTTCAAGACCCGCCACATCCTCGAACGTAATATCAACTTCCTGTTTTTGTATTTTTTTTGCCTTGGATCTGCCAAAACCGAAAGGCCCTCCTCCACCGCTCATACTCCCCATCTGATCTTTCATTTTTTTGCTTATATACACGAAAAACCCGATAATAAGCAGCCAGGGCAGCAGACTGGTAAAAAGTATGGCCAGCCAATTGGTCTGATCAGCCTCGGCATGGATCACCACGTCCTTGTTTTCCAACAGTTTCATCAGTTCCGGGTCTTCGAAAGAGGGCAGGACTGTGGAGAAATAAGAGGGCTGTTCGGACTGCTCTTTTTTATCTTCGGTTTCGGCGGATGTTTCATTTTTCTCTTGGACATATTGTCCCGTAATCTGTCTTCCCTCCACTTCGATTACGGCAACTTCACCCGCCGCTGCCTTTTCTTTGAATTCAGAATAGGGAATATCCTCGGTTTTCCTGTCCGTCATGTAATATGAATAGCCGATCAAAATAACAATCCAGAGAACAACAAATACCAGGAAGCGGAGCCGGTACGGATATTTTCCGATAAGACTTTTTTTTTCGGGCGAAGATTCTGTCATATTATATTTCCAGGAAAAAGGCGTCTTGGCGTCCATAGGCCGCTGATTGGATTTTTTCAAATCAAATCTAAAATCGTTTCATAACCAACGATGGTAATGCGATTACATGAAATTTAATTTAGGCCGGTAAACAATTAAAAACAATGCGCGTAATCATGTATATCAGAAAATTAAATACGGTATTCGCTGAACCTGGTTAGTAAAGGCCTTGTCTGTTTTTCAGGTTTTCAACAGACCAGAATCGTTGCTTACGAGCTCGAAGCTATAAACCCGCCGTCAGAAAGACGCTCAGAAATACCAGGCCAGCCAGGCATAAATTCTGTCATTGGGGGCCACTTCGACAGCAGGATCGGCTGATGTATCCGGAACTGGATCAGGCAGTTTCCAGCCTCCGAACTCGGAACCGGTACTTCCCCAGTACAGGCTGGCGCCTATTGTGATCCGACAGTTTGCGGTCGGATCATAGAGCAGACGCGGCTGCATCACGCCGGAAGGATCTTCCAGATTGGTTAGGAGCGTCAGATATAAATTGACCAGAGGATGGGCTTCCAGTTGAACCGTTCCGGCAGCATACAGACGGCCGAGAGTATTCAGATCGCCGCGGCCCAGCCTTTGGGTAATGTAGGGGACGGCGATATTCTTGCCGTAATCGGTGCTCATCAGGCTGTTGTAGTGGCATTCAATGAGGCCATACCAGTTTTTGCCAAACCAAAACCAGGAAAGATCGGCATTGGCCACCATCGCGACATAATTTTTCCGCTTTTCCCAGGATGTCCAGAGGTCTGCATCTTTGTCCGGGACGGTCAGGATGGTGTCCATGCGCCATGCCGCACCTCCGAGATACCCGGTAATACCTGCTCCAGCGACAACGTCGCGGCAATGAATTCCAAGCATGGCGTCCCATTCAAGGCCGTATACGGTCGCGTGATACTTAATGGCCGCCGACGAATGGTCCGTTGAAATCCGCTGGTCGACCGGGTCCCGGCGGGGCACCGCCAGCATGTGGAGATTGCCGAAAGCACCTGTCGCTTCCAATGAGAACATGTCGTCGCCGATTTTGTAGTCCCGTTCCACGTCGGTGGGGGAAAAGGGGTTAAACAGGTCCATGGGGTTAAACAACATGCCGTTTCCCCAGGTCACCGCCTGGCGGCCGACCCGGCAGTCAAACGTATCGGTGTTCCAGGACAGGTAGAGCCGATCCAGGCGATGATACCAGAGGCGATTGTCTTTTTGCTCCAGCCGGGAGGTCAGATCAAAGAGACGGCGGTCATCCTCGGGAATATTATTGGTGAAAAGAGACAATTTTTCCAAATTGGAAAAATTGTCCGGCAATGCCGATTGCTGACGGCGGGAATCACCGCCGGTCATCACATTTTCATAATGGATGGTAAGACCCGTATCTCCTGGCATGGCCGTTTCATATTTGAGCCGCAGTTCGGCCGTCCCGTCAGCAAGGTGGTCGTCGTCTCCGGCATTCTGCCACATGTTCCCGGTCTGGTGCGACAGTGTTCCACGGAGGATGAAGTGTCCGCCGAAATCACCGGGAACCGAGGCTATAAGGTTTGCGGCATCGCTTTGCACGGCCGCCGCTGTTGCTTGAAACAGGCAGATGAGCAGCCCTGTCAGCAAAATCCGATGCCATACGGAAACTCTTGGAATTAAGTACGCTGGAAACAGCGATTTCAGGGCGTTTCGCCATGGTTTTTCAATTGCGGGATTCGATGTTTTCAATACGACCGTCCCTGAGATAGACCAGGCGGCGGGCATGCTCCATAACCATCTGATCGTGCGTGGAAAAGACAAAGGTAACCTCCCGGTCAATGTTCATCTGGCGCATGAGATCCAGAAGACTCCTGCCGGTTTTGGAGTCGAGATTGGCGGTGGGTTCATCAGCCAGCACAATGGCCGGATTGGACACGATGGCGCGGGCCACCGCCACCCGCTGTTGCTGGCCGCCGGAAAGTTCGGCCGGCCTCCGGTCGTAGGTGTCTGTTAACCCCACTTCATCCAGGATGGCCCGCGCTCGTTTCCGGCGTTCCGAAGATGCAACACCCTGCAGCTGCATGACAAATTCCACGTTTTCCACCGCGGATAAAACCGGCACAAGATTGTAGGCCTGAAAGACGAAACCGATGCGGTTGAGCCGCAACCGAGCCAGTTCAGACGCAGGCATGTCGTTGATCCGTTTTCCTTCGACAACAACCGATCCCTCATCCATGGTGTCCAGACCGCCGATGATATTCAGCAGCGTTGTCTTGCCCGAACCTGACGGACCAACCAGGGCCAGAAAATCGCCTTTCCGGATGTCCAGGCTGATCCCGCGCAGGGCCTGAACCTTTACCTTTCCCTGATCGTAAGCTTTTTTAACATCCTGCGTTTCCACAATATTCATAAATATTTTCCTTGATATTACCGGATCATGTATGGGCCAATGCCTCCACCGGCGTAATGCGGGCGGCCCGTATGGCAGGGTAGAGGCTGACCAGAATGCCCAGAATCAGAACTACCAGGTTGGCGCGGACCAATTCCTTGAGATGAAAAGCCGGGTAGATCACCCGGGGTATGGAAAATCTTTCCGCACCGGCGGAAAAAACAGACAAATCAATGCCGTTCTGGGCCAGTGCCCAGATGCTGACATAGCCGCTCAGATTGCCGATAACGATGCCGATGACAAGGATCAATACGGCCTCGGTCACCACCAGAGCGACGATCTGTCGGGGGCGCATCCCCAGCGACCTGACTAGCCCGAATTCCCGGATCCGTTCCATGACCGCCATGAGAATGGTATTGATGAGGCCGAACCCCATCGCGATGAAAACCACCACGTACCACAGCACCATGAAGGTGTCCCACAGTTCGATCTGGGCCGTAATCAGCGGCATCAATTCCCGGTAACCGGATACTTCATAACGTTCAGCCGGCAGGGCGCGCCGGATTTTACCCACCATCTGTTCCGTGTCCTTCCGATCCGGCAGCAGGACGGCTATCTCGGAAATGCCGTTTTCCAGGCGCAGCATGGTTTGAGCGGCGGGAAGGGTGACAAAGACAAAGGTTTTTTCCGTGGCGGCCATTTGGGCCTGATAAATACCAACGATAGTAAAGGCCCGTGATCGTATTTCTCCGTCAATGCCCTGACTCATGAGGATGATTTTTTTCCCCATCCCGGTTTCAAAATCCTCGGCCAGAGCTCGTCCGATCACAATGCCATGCTCGTCCCTGCCGGTTTCCAGAAAACGTCCCATGGTAATGGCACTGCCAATAAAGGAGATTCGAGCTTCCCGGTCAGGGATGACTCCCACCATGGTTACGCCGGAAGAGTGACGCGCGTTCTGGGCAATGGCATTGACCCGGATGCGTTTTGTCCAGCCGGACGTGTCGGGCAGTAAATTGTTTATGGCGTTGCGGACTTCTTCGGGCCGGGCCATACGGTTTACCACTGAAGGATCATTGCGATATTCGGGATGATGGATCTGCAGATGGCCGGTCAGGACCGCCAGCTGATTTTCAACCATGGCATCGTACATTCCCGCCATAACGCCTCCCAGAAAGATCATGCTCCAGACACCGATGATCACAGCGGTCAGGATTACCCCGGTTCGTTTGGGGTTTCGCCAGATATTGCGCCATGCCAGTTGAAGATACATATCGTTTCCCCGGATATCTGAACTACGTACCGTGCATCGCCTGGGCCGGCTTCAGTCTCTGAACCCGCCAGGCTGGATAGAGCGCCGTTATAAAGGTTACCGCAAAAACCACCGCCGGACCTGAAGCCAGAGAGAGCCATGAAAGCCGGGGATGCAGCGTCTCGGGCAGGCCGTAAGACTGAAGAATTTCGGCGGCGCCATGAATATGTATGCCGGCATGCTGGAAATAGAGCGTGAGAACCGCGCCTCCGGCGATGCCTCCCGCCATCCCCACCAGGCATAAAAATGCTGACTCCAGGAGCAGCAGACGGGTCAGACGGTTGTGGGAGACACCCAGGGACAGCAATACTCCGAATTCCCGGGTCCTTTCAAAAACGGCCATGAGAAAGGTGTTAAGGATGCTGAATGCCACCACCACCACCATGATGAGATAGAAAATAACCCCCGAAATCAGATCGATTTTGATGCCCTGGAGCAGGCCGGGGATCAGTTCCTGCCAGGTCCAGATTTTTAGCGGGTACTGCAGATTCAGTTCCGAAAGTGAACGTTGAAGGCCTTTGGCTGCGGATTTGACATCATCCAGCGAAGGGCATACCGCTAGTATTTCATGCACGGCTCCGCGCATGAAATAGAGGCGGTCGAAGGTATCCATGGGGATCATGGCCACGGAGCGGTCCATTTCCGTTTGACCGGAAGAAAAAATACCGGCCACGGTCAGCATGCTGGCCGCCACGGAACCGTCCCGGGCCTGTCCCAGCAGAACCAGTTCATCCCCCGGCCCGGCCTTGAGATTTTCGGCCAGAAGCTTGCCGATTATAACCTGGTTATCGTCTTCTGGAGCCAGATAACCGCCTTTTCTGATGACGGTTTCGAGGGTGGTCAACCGTGCTTCACGATCGGGAACAATACCGATAATCATGGCGCCGTAGGTGCGGTTTTCCGAAGACAGCAACGAAAAGGCGTTGGAGCGCAAGGTGTAATCCTTGATATCGGTACGGTTCTTGAGCCGTTTGGCCACGGCCTTCGGATCGGATATGACTTTTCGGATTTCCTTGTTTTGCTGGTAGCCTTCAGCTTTGATCTGGAGATGACCGGTATGGATGCGCAGGGTGAAACGGATCATGTCGGCATAGCTGCCGAATTGAAAAGAAAGCATGAAAACCAGCAGCAGACAGGCAAAGGCAATCGCCAGAATGGTCAGGATTGATCGCCGTGGATTCCGCCAGATATTGCGCCAGGCCACCGTCAAGTCAATATGCATGATTACCTCGGCGGGTTCTTTAAGGCAGAGCGCGTAAAGAGATTTGGCGGCAGGTCCAGATTGAAGGAGACGTCGTCAACCACTAACAGTGTATATTCATTTTCGGCATCGGCTTTGTAGACTTTCAGCCGGGTGGGAATTATCCGGCCGCCCATGGTCTTGATTTCCAGGGTCTCCATGGTTTTGACCAGCACACCGTCTTCGTCAAAGAATTCTTCTTTGAGCAGGACATTGTCTTCGCGAATTTCAAAACGCAGCTTGCCCCAGATCACCGGTGCATTTGGTTTTGCCGGGCTGTCGATCACATAGATCTTTTTGCCGTTCACCGATTTAACATTCATGAGTTGGTGGGTGTAATCCTCGACGATGGTATCGGACTTTGCCAGATCATCGTTGGAAAAGTCCGACCCCATCCAGGACTGAGCCATCATGGAAGGCGGCAGCTTGATGACGCGGTTGACCTTGGGATTGTAGGTCCACATGTCATTGCCGCGCTTAAGGGTCCCGTTCCCCTTGTCCTTGGGAGGAGAAAGCACCCAGAAGATGCTGTATTCCCTTCCTTTTGTGTATCCTTCAATGGTCATGACCCGCTCCCAGTCGGGCCGGTGAATCGTCATGGTGTTGACCGATCGGCTGGTCGTGCCGCGCATCTGGTCTAAAGCGTCGCCGATAATGCTTTCAGCGGATCGCTCAGCTGCGCAGGGGCGGATGGAGAGAAATACCAGGCACAGTGTCAGAAAAAAAATCCGTTTCATGATGGCCTCCTGTCAGGGCTGTCCCTTGGTGTAAATCAAGACATCAGTAGGTTCTATGAAAACGTCCATGGTGTAAAAACATGACGGTCTGATCGGCGACTTCTTGCTTATACCGCATCATGTAATGACTGCTTTCAATTTTGATGAAATCGGTCATCTTGTCTATTTTTGTCGACGCCACCGGAACAAGTCCGTCATCTTCGCCCGGAAGAACATCGTCGTTGTCGTCGTCTCCGTAAACGCCGGCGATAACTCCAACCGGATAGTAGGGTGCGCTGATAGAGTTGGGGAAACTGTTCTCACCTGTATTCAGCGCAAGGGCCGCGGGTCCGAGCAGTTGCATCCACCAGGAATCCCGGTAGGCATCGACAAATGTCGTTCCTTTGTTGGGAGTTCCGATGAGAACGACTCTCCCCAGATTTCGAACAGAGGTCCTTTCCAGATAGGCCCGGATCAAAAGACCGCCCAGCGAGTGACCGACAAAGTGGATGGTTTGATCGGTTTCCGGCAAGCTTGCGCTGATCTGGCGGCTTATATTATCAAGAATTTCTTCCGGTGTTTTGTTAATGGAAGGATATCCGAGATTAATAACGAAAAATCCCGCATCCTCCAGTCGCGAGGCCAGGACCCGCATGGCAAATCCGCTGCGGCCCAGACCATGCAAGAGATAAACAACCTCATTGTTTTCTGATGGTGAACCAGACAGCCTCTGCTGGGTACAAATGCAGGAAGACAGTAAAATCAAAGCGATCAGTATCGGATATTTAAAAGCGGAGGTAAGCATTATCAAAAGGTTTGCAATTTAATCTTAGCATAAAGTGGAGGTAAAAAATGCCTTAAGCGATTTAATTAATCTCAAAAAACCCTTTTTGTGTCAATCTGAAAAAAGGAAGTAAAAAGTGAGAAAATACACCCAAATAAGCATGCATATGGTGGTTATCACGTATTTTCTCTTTAGTCTTTTTAAGATTTATTAAACGAATAAGAACAAAATAAACAATATTGCGCCTGGTGGCGGGTTAAATAGATAAAGAGCCTGCGTACTAATTTTTCGTACAATATCAACGTGAAAAGATGGAAAAATGAAAAAAATCGCTTTTTTTGATACCAAGCCATATGACAAGAAAACATTTTCCAAAGTAAACGCATCCTTCGGATTCGACATTGTCTATTACGACGTACGTCTTACCGCCAAAACCGCTTCCTTGAGCAATGGCTGCGACGGCGTTTGCGCTTTTGTCAACGATACCATCGACAGCGAGGTCATCCATATGCTGGTT
>CAZRES010000071.1:0-15938 GCA_964598885.1 uncultured Desulfobacteraceae bacterium
GGTCCATGCTGGCATGGGCCCATGATTATGAAAAGGTGTTAAAGCACGGCGTCGCATCCATCAGGGAAACGGCGGAGAAAAGAATTTCATTGCTCGATCCCATGGATACCGGATGTTATGTGGAAAAAAAACCGTTTCTTGATGCGGTAATCCTTGTCTGTGACGCACTCATCGTTTTTTCAAACAGATACGCAAGTCTTGCCCGGTCTTTGGCACAAAAGGAAACAAACCCGGTTAGAAAGGCGGAACTTCTTGAAATCGCCGATAGATGTGCAAGGGTTCCCGAACACCCCGCCGGAACATTTCATGAGGCCGTCCAATCCCAGTGGTTTATTCAGACGGTTTCCCGCCTGGAGCAGTGCATTGGCGGGGCTGTCAGCAACGGTCGGATCGATCAATATCTGTATCCTTTCTACAAAAAGGATATGGAGGAAGGACGCATTACCGAAGACGACGCTCTCATGCTGCTCGAATCGCTGTGGCTCGGCATGGCCCGGAATACGGAAGTGTATTTTCAGCCCGGCAAATTTTCCTACACCGAAGGATACGCCCACTGGGAAGCGACAACCATCGGGGGGCAGACCAAAGACGGCAAGGACGCCACAAATGAGCTGTCGCATTTGATGCTCCAGTCAAAGCGCGAATTTCCGCTCAATTATCCGGACCTTTCCGCACGGGTGCATTCCAGAACGCCGGATTCCTTTCTTTACGCTATTTCCGAGACCATAAAGGAAGGCACGGGATTTCCGAAAGTCTTTTTCGATGAAGAAATTATTCCGTCTCTTCTGGCCAAAGGTGCAACAGTCGAAGAGGCAAATGATTATTGCATCGTCGGATGCACGGAAGTCAAAATGCTCAACCGGGATGCGGTGGCCACTGGATGCGCCTGGGTCAACCTGGGAGCGATTCTTGAAATGGCCCTGCATGACGGGCGGATGCAGGCTTATAACAATCAGCAAATCGGCATCAGTACCGGAGATCCCAGGGCATTTGCCGGATATGAAGATGTGTGGAACGCATTTTGTCTCCAGGCAAAACACATCATGAAGCATACGTTTATCCAGCAGTATGTTGCCGACACGCTGAAATCAAAATATATTGCGTCGCCGATGTTTTCCATGCTGCACGATCTGTGCACGAAAGACTGCAAGGATATCCACGATGGCCCCATAAGCGGCGCCGTCTATCTGGGATTTTTTGACATTATGGGGTTCGGCACACTGATCGATTCGCTGGCGGCCGTTAAAAAGCTGGTTTTTGACGATAAGCGGTTGACCATGGATGAACTGCTGGAAGCCGTAGATGCCAATTTTGAAGGCAAGGAAGCCATCCGGCAGATGTGTTTGAATGCCCCCAAGTATGGAAACAACGACCCTTATGCCGATACCATCGGCCATGACATTGAAGAATTGTTCGCCCGTCTCGCCCATAATCATAAAACCGCCTTCTGCGGGGAATTGGACGTCAGATATGTGTCCATAACATCTCATGTGCCCCTGGGTATGGTGGTCGGGGCCACGCCGGATGGGCGAAAGGCCTTTGAGCCGCTCTCGGAAAGCATCAGCCCGTCTCAAGGCGTTGATACAAAAGGGCCCACCGCCACGCTGACATCCATCGCCAATACCAAATGCACGGCCTATAAGGAACGGGCCGCCCGGCTGCTGAACATGAAGCTCACCCCGGCTTCAGTGGCCGGGGCGGAAGGATCTAAAAAGCTGATGTCTCTTCTGAGAACCATTTGTGATATGAAAATGTGGCATGTCCAGTTCAATATCATCAACAAGGAGACGCTGATCGCCGCGCAGAAAAATCCGGAAAAATACAAAAACCTGTTGGTGCGGGTGGCAGGATACAGCGCGTATTTCGTTGACCTGACGCCGGGGCTTCAAGATGAAATAATCAAAAGAACTGCACACAGCTTCTAAGACTATGACCGGCAATTCACCTGATGCCCCCGGGCGAAGAGGTCTTGTTTTCAACATCCAGAAATTTTCGCTCCATGACGGTGAGGGGATCCGAACGCTCATTTTTCTTAAGGGCTGCCCCCTGACGTGCCGTTGGTGCTCAAACCCCGAAGGACAATCGTTTTCTCCTGAACTGGCGTATAATATCGAAAAATGCATCGGTCTGTCCGAATGCGATCGATGCATCGGCGCATGCGGTCGCAATGCCGTCAGCCCCGGTGAAGACGGACGGATACGAATTGACAGAAAGCTGTGCGATCAGTGCGGGAAATGCGCGGATGTCTGTCCAGCTAAAGCTCTGGAGATAGTGGGCCGCTATATGACCGCAAAAGAGGTCGTCAGCGCGGTGGAGGAAGACGGGGGATTTTATGTCAGGTCCGGCGGCGGGCTCACCCTGAGCGGCGGAGAACCCCTGTCCCAGCCTGAGTTTGCCTTTGATATTCTCAAAACAGCCAAACGCCGGGGGTTGGATACGGCCGTTGAAACCTCCGGAATATGCCCCTGGGAAGTAATCGAGACAATAGGACCCTATGTGGATCATATTTTTTACGACATCAAGTGCGTGGATCCGTTAAAACACAAGCAGGCCACCGGCCTGTCAAACGAAGCCATCCTGGAAAATTATCAGAAGCTGCGCGCCTGTTTCCCCTTACTGCCGATAACGGTCAGAACGCCGGTCGTCCCGGGGTTCAACGATTCGGTTGGCGAAATTGAATCCATCAAGCAATTTATTCAACGTTCCGGTCTGCCCGCCAGATACGAGCTTCTTTCCTACCATCGGTTCGGCGAGTCCAAATACGCTAAACTGGGGTTGACATATAAAATGCATGGCATCGAACCTCCGGGCGGTGCAAGGATGAAACAGTTGAATAAAGCAGCCACCCTCAACGGCAAAGGGACACCGACATGAATGCCTTAAAAGACGAAGACAAGCTGAAAAAACGCATCGGTTTTTTCGGGTTGCTGGCGATGTGCGTGGGACTCAATATCGGCGGCGCGTTGTTTGCCCTGACCGGCATTGCCGCCGGTCTGACCGGACCGTCGCTTCCCCTGGCCATGCTGATATCGTCAATTCCCGCGTTGCTGGCCCTGCTGCCCTACAGCGTCCTGACGTCGGCCATGCCGGTCACCAGCGCCACCTATCGGTACATGCAGATGGTAAGTCCCCGAATCGCGCTGGTGACCATGCTGACGCTCGCGATTTGCATCGTTATCGGGGCGCAGCCGCTGTTTGCTCTGGGTGTCGGCAAATACCTTGAAAAGCTGGTGCCTGTGAATCCAATCCTCTCCGGCGTGCTGGTGCTGGCAATTTTTTATGTGATCAATCTTCTGGGAGTACAGCAGACCGCCAGGATACAGCTTGTACTTTTTCTGCTGCTGATGTCGGCATTGATATTTTATGTGATCATGGGATTTTCTGAAGTGAAGGCGGAAAATTTCAGCATACTGTTTCCAAAAGGTGTCGGGGGGACGATCGCCGCTGCAGGCCTTTTGTATACGTTTTGCGCGGGCGGATTTTTTGTGATCGATCTTGGCGGAGAAGTCATTGGGGCCAATAGGGTATTTCCAAAAGCGCTGTTGACGGGAATGATTATAGTGATTGTTTTTTATCTGTTGATTCTTTCCATCACCGTCGGAGTCATGCACTGGGGAGAGCTCAAAGATCAGTCTCTTATCGAGGTTGCGGAAAATTTTATGGGCCCCCGCATGCTGGCCTACTTCATCGTATGCGGCGCTCTGGTTGCCTGTGCCACAACCATAAATGTGATCTATTCAATTGTTTCCCGTGGACTGATGATCGTGTCGGCAGAAGGCATTATCCCATCATGGCTTGGCAGGGTGAACAATCGTTTTGGCACGCCGCACTGGGCATTGACCCTTCCGTTTATTATCAGCGCGATAGCTCTGATCACCATTCCGTCTCTGATGTTTTTCGGATCCATGTTAAACCTCGGACTGATCCTGGCAATTACCGTCGTTGCCATGGCCGGGCTTGTGTTTCCGGACAGATTCCCGAAGCTGTATGCCCAATCGCTGGTAAAAGTACCCGTGAAAATCCTGAAAGGGGTCTGCTGGCTTGTTATTCTATTTAACTCTTTGATATTTATATTTTTTATTTTCGCCGTCGGCAAAGCCTCCCTTGTTTTTTTCGGCATTATCGCAGTCGTATTCCTCTACAGCCTGGTCATAAACCATCGATTACGCGTTAACCGACCAGCAGGCGCGGTTCCAGATAGTCCAGCATCGCGTATTTGACGCCTTCGCGGCCGAACCCGGAATCCTTGACTCCGCCGTAGGGCATGTGATCCACCCGGAAGGTGGTGGCGTCGTTGATGATCAGGGCGCCGACCTCCAGCCGGCGGAAGCACTGCTCAATGATGGATCGGCTGTCGGAAAACAGGGCGGCCTGCAAGCCGAAGCGGCTTTCATTGACCAGGTCGATGGCTTCACTGATATCGGCATAGGGCCGCAGGCAGACCACCGGGCCGAACACTTCCTCATCCCAGATTTTCATGCCTTTGCCGGCGCCGGTGACAACGGTGGGGGATATATAGGAGCCGGTTTTTTCGATGATGCTGTCCGTTGCCGGGGATTCCTGGACGTCGCCGTGTGCGTACATTTTTCCTGTGACTGCTGTTGCGCCGCCTTTGATGGCTTCGGTCAGCCAATCCATGACCCGTAGGGCGTTTTTCTCGTCGATCATAACGCTGATCCGGGTATTTTCGTCACGCGGGTCGCCGGCGGGCAAAGCGCGGGCCATGTCCGCGTAGCGTTCCAGAAACCCGGGATAAAGGGATTCATGCACCAGGATACGCTGGGTATGGATGCAGACCTGACCGCTGTAGGCAAAGCCGCCCACGATCAGCTTTTGCAGAGCCGAATCCATGTCCGCGTCTTTATGGACAATGGCCGCCGCGTTGCCGCCCAGTTCCAGGACCACTTTTTTCTTGCCGGCCCGGGTTTTCAGTTCCCAGCCCACGGCCGGTGATCCGGTAAAGGAAACCACGGCGATGCGATCATGCTCCACCAGGGTTTGGGTCGCGGACCGGGGGCAGGGGAGTACGGAAAAAGCGCTGGTCGGCAGGCCCGATGCGGCCACGATTTCAGCTAAAAGAAGGGCCGATAGAGGCGTGACCGAAGAGGGTTTGACAATGAAGGGGGAGCGGGCTGCAATGGCCGGGGCCGCTTTGTGGGCCACCAGATTGAGGGGGAAATTAAAAGGCGAAATTCCCAGGGCAACACCGGCACTTTTGTAGATCAGCTTTCCCTGCTTTCCCTTTCCGGCCGATGTCCAGTCCAGGTCGATGAGCTCATGAGGCAGGCGCTTGCATTCCTCACCGGCGATTTTGAAGGTTTCGATGGCCCTGGATACTTCACCGCGGGCATATAATCGCGGTTTTCCGGCTTCGGCGATGATCAGGTCAGTGAGTTCGGCAGATCGTGTTTTGAGTCCGGCGGCGATATTGCTCAGGATGGCGCTGACTTCTCCCGATGAAAGCGCGTCCATGGAGTTTCGGGCATCAACGGCTCGGCCAACGGCTTCTTCCGCCACGGCGGTATCGGCGGTGCATACTTCGGCGATGGTTTGGCCGGAATAGGGGTCGGTTACCGTTATGGTGTCGGGTGTTTCGACAAATCTGCCTGCCAGAAACAACGGTTTTTTAGTCATTTGTGTCGTTTTCCAACCCGCCGCGGTAATCGTCTTTGCAACGATGTGCACATTGGCGAAATTTTTTTTTTGAGAGGAAATCGGTCACTTGGGAAAAAACGGTTTGGCCTTTGTTCATGACATGGATCCTTCCGGGTTTTTTCTGTCAGGATACCATAAAACCGATTTTTGGGCAAATTCAAATCGATCTTCAAATCGATCTTTTAAGCCGCGACCGTTATGCATCGGCCGGGCTCCATTATGCTGTGAAGATGTTTGCGAGGATCAGGCGCTTTCGTATACGTTAAAACTTTCCGGTCCCAGAAGACTCGGGTCCTGTGCGGTCATGTCGTGAATTGTGGTGGTTTTGAACGGTTCAAGATCACCGTTGGCGGCAAATGGGCGGCTCTTTTCCAGCAGCCTGGATACCTGGTCTTCGTTCATCGGTTGAAAGGTTCTTGCCGCTGTTACCGCCTGTTCGAGGACCTCCATGCTGTCGATGCCGGTGATGACTACTGAAACCGGCAGGTTCAGCGCATAGTGGATGCACTCGATGGGAGTTATAGGGGTGGATTTCGGGATCAGACCGTTTGCCATGGTTTTCATGGCCAGAACACCTATGTGGCGTTTTGTCAGTTCAGGAAGAACGTTTTTTTCAAAACTGCGGAAGTGCGCGTCCATGAGATTGATTGGCATTTGGACTGTATCTAATGAAAATCCTTTGGCTTCGGCAGTTTGGAGCATATACAGGTGAATGCGCGGGTCCTTATGGCCGGTAAATCCGATGTAGCGCAGTTTGCCCGCCTGTCTGGCCTCCATGAGTGCGGCATTGGCTCCATCCTCCCGGAATATGCGGTCCGGATCCTCAAACCGCAGCACTTCATGATGCTGGACCAGATCGACATAGTCAACTCCGAGCCGATCCAGGGATTGGTCGAGTTGCCGGGCCGCTTCTTTTTTGGATCGGCCGTCAACCTTGGTCATCAGAAAGACCTTTTCCCTGTATCCGTCAGCCAGGGCCTTGCCCATCCGCTTCTCGCTGGCGCCCTGGTTATAATCCCAGGAATTGTCCATAAAGGTAACCCCACGGTCAATGGCACTGCGTATAATCCGGATGCTGAGTTGCTCGTCGACATGGGAGTGCCCGAGATGTGCCCCGCCGACTCCGATCGCGGATACCAACTCTCCGGTGCTGCCGAGTCTCCGGTATGGCATATCTCCTTCTGAGTCTTTCCGGGTAACTGTCATCATCCACCTCCATATGGTGTGTTCTCGTGTATGCCCTGCCGCAGCGGCAGATATTCACGAAATTCCTTTTCTTATGCGCAGTATGTCCTGTCATTCAGGTTTGAAATCATAGTAGGAAGTTTCAGATCCCGCGTAAATGGGGGCAGTAATGTATTTTGGAAGCAAAAGGATGCGGGCCGGATCGGATATGGTGCATCAGACATCCGATCCCGAAACGTTCGACACTGGTTCTCCAGGTGAGGATTATTGGCGGTATCGGCGACAAATACCTTAGCGATGGTTTGGCCGGAACAAGGGTTGGTTACCGGGATGTGTCAAAAGCTGTACTGGCGAGACCGTGCGAGTGGTCTGTATTTTTGAAAATTACCTTTCTTTTATTGCGCGGAAGGGATAAGGTATCCGCTCATTGATTTATCAAAAAGGAGAAAATGTGAGGATCAAGAATCAGGAATCATTTAACTTTTATTCGCATTTTGCCGGCGCTTTGCTGTCCGTCGCGGGACTGATTTTTCTTTTCCGGGTGGCCGGCACATCGGTTTCGGCATTTATTACCGCCTTGATATACGGGCTTTCCGTTATATTTCTTTTTTTCGCCAGTTCGCTGTATCACGCCTTTAAAAAAGAGGAAAACGAAGTCTCCTTCTGGCGGCGAATGGACCGGCTGGCCATATTTTTCATGATCGCCGGAACCTATACGCCGATATCCTATTTCTGCCTGGAAGGCAGTTGGCGGTGGATTATGATCGGTCTACAATGGGGACTGGTTGGTTTCGGCGTTTTTTCCCAGATTTTTTTCCCAAAAGCGCCCCGCATCTTTTACGTCGTCATCTATTTTACCATGGGGTGGCTGGCGGTTTTTCCCATGGGCCAGATTTTGTCCAATATGTCCATCGATCAGAAGATTCTGATGTTTGCCGGCGCCATTGCCTTTACGTTTGGCGGGTTGATATACGCCTTCAAGCGGCCCCGAATCGTTCCGGGTATTTTCAGCTTTCATGAACTCTTCCACATTGCCGTGCTTCTGGGCGGAACCCTTCATTACGCCATGATATACAGGGTATACACTGAAGCGATCATATGATGGGAAGTGAAGCGGCGGTTCCATTATCCTGCAAAAAGCTCCTGGATCAGGAACAGCTTTGTTTTCAGAAGGCATATAAAAAATATTATCTTCCCGGCGAGACCAAAGGGCCGGATATCGGCGCTCCCTACCTTCTTCTTTATCCCGGAGCACGTGACGCGGTGCTGCTGATCCACGGCCTCATGGCCGCTCCTTATGAAGTGCGGCAATGGGCCGATGATCTGTTTTCCAGAGGCTATACGGTATATGCCCCCAGGCTTGCCGGTCATGGAACATCGGCAATCGATCTTGCCGGTCAAAATTATGAAAACTGGGTGGATTCCGTTGAAAGGGGATATGAGATTGCAGCGGCATGTGCCGAACGCGTCATTGTGGCTGGATTTTCAACCGGCGCCGGGCTTGCGCTGCACCAGGCCATTTGCCATCCGCACCGATACCGGGCCGTAATATCCGTCAGCGCACCCATGAAATTCAGCGGGCCGGCCGCAAAACTTTCGGAAACAATGGAACGCTGGAATCAGGTTGCCGGTGGGCTGGGGCTGGAATTTTTTCAGAAAAAATTTGCTGTAAATCATCCGGATAATCCGGAGATCAACTATCATCGTTGCCCGATTCACGGTTTTAATCAGGTAAAAGCGTTGATGCGAAACATCCATCAGCGGCTCCCTGCTCTTACCGTTCCCCTTCTCGTTGTTCAGGGGAGCCGGGATCCCAAAGTAAAGCCCATTTCCGGAAAAATCATTTTCGATCGCGCCCAATCCATGGAAAAAGAGTATGTAGAGATTGATTATCATCGTCACGGGATTGTCCGGGGCACGGTCGGCGCGTCGGTTTATTCTGCCGCCGCCGACTTTTTATCGCGCATCGGGCACAAAGAGTAATCAGCCGTCAGAAGCATCCCTTTCCTGTTCTGAATTCCATATTTCTTTTAAATCCGGCAGGTTCTCACTATGGGTTAAAATAACAACTTCGTCCCCTTTCTTAATGGATGTATCGTCGTCAACAAAATAAAACCGACCGTCCCGATAATAGAAAAGAACTCGGGTTTTTTCGGGCAGATCCATTTCACTGATCTTCATGGCATCCTTTTTTCCCGCAACAAAAGTGAAAAATCTGGCATGATGTTTTAAAACAGTGGAAAGTTCGACGATATCAAGTCCGAATACCATATTCACGAGATACTGGCTCATGGTGCGATCGGGTATGATGGTATCTTGAAGACCCATTTCATTGCACAACTGCTGAAGGTCGTCATCCTCGATGCTTGGGACCACCCTCTTGAACCCCATGGACCGTCCGAGAAGGGCCGTAATTATATTGTCCTGATCGCTGTTGGTAAGACAAAACAGAAAATCACACTCTTTAGGGTTGGCCTGGCGCAAAATGTCAGGCTTTGATGCATCGCCGTGGATAAAGCTGCAGTCTATCTTATCTGCAAAACTGTCGATCTTTTCCTTGTTTACATCAATTATAATAACTTCATGTCCCTGTTTGATCAGAGAAATGGTTGTATTGACGGACAGGGGCCCGGCCCCTGAAAATACGATTCTCATATCATTCCTCCAGTCTTTTTCCGAACCATGTGCCGGGAAAAAGCAGTACCAGCCATGCAATAATTTCCAGACGCCCCAGAAGCATGTCAACGCACAGCACCGCTTTCAGGAATGGATGAAGCGAGGCGCTGGTGATTCCGGTGGAAAGTCCGCATGTCCCTATGGCTGATACCACCTCGAACAATGAATCAATGGGGCTGTATCCTGCAAAAATAAATGGAAGCCAGGAAAAAACAATTGAAAATATAAAAACAAGAATTAAAAACAGCGCGTTCTGGATCTCATCTGTTTCAAGACGGTGGTTCCCCAGGCGTGCTTCCGTCAGTGCATTCCGGGGGGTGCCGGTTCGCTGTAATACTAGATAAAACAGATGGATCAGGATCAGAAGCCTCAATATTTTTATACCCCCTGCCGTGGATCCTACACTGCCGCCTGTAAACATGGAAAATATAAGTAAAAGCTTGGAGCCTGCACTTATCTCGCTTATATTTAATGAGGTAAATCCTGCAGTGGACTGCGCCGACAGCGCATTCAGCGCACCATGGCCTATGGCTCCGGGCCATTCAAAACCATTATCCATTCCCAGGGACCATGCCATCAGGATGGTCATTAACAGACCTGCAATCAGAAAACCCCTTACCTGAACATCTTTTAACAATACACTCCGGCCTTCATGGGTCACCCGGTGATAAAAAATAAGAGAAATACCGCCCGCCACACACAACAGAATGATAACAGCCTGTGCAGGATGGCTTTCAAGACCTGCCAGACTGCCACCATGGGGGGAGAATCCGCCGGTGGAAACAGCAGCAAGACAATATACAACGGCATTGAACCAACCGATGTTGAGCCAACCCAGTATAATGATGCCTGCCACGGTGAGGACAGCATAAGCCGCAAAGACCTTTTGCGCATGTGCCCGGGTTCCGCCGATCAGATCATCTTCGAAATCCTCCAGAGAACCCAGGCGCCTGGCCGCAAATCCGGGTTGTATCATTGCTGCCAGGGACAGCACGAGAATACCAAGCCCGCCGACCCACTGCATCCAGGCCCTGGCAAAGAGGAAGACTCCGGGTTTATCGGATAATGTAGAAGTTGTTGTCAAACCCGTTGTGGTTATTGCAGAAATGGTTTCAAACAGTGCGTCTGAAAAGGATAGGCCCGAAGATGCCATCATTGGCCAGGTCATGACAAGAGGTGTAAACAGGAAGATCAAAGCGCTTAAAACCATGGCTTCGTTTGTCTGCAACCTTTTTGAACCGGGCAGACGCATGAGGCCCGCGCTCAGGATAAAGACAATGACGACAACAATTGCATACCGGAAGATTACAACGTGGTCGCCGAACAGCAGAGATACTGTCAGAGGCACCAATGTCAAAAGGGATAGCACAAAACATAGCTGCCCGAAATATTTTAGTACCGGCAATGGTCGGACAGCATATATCAACGTGCGCATAATTTATTTAACTATTCTTAAAGTTCAGTAAAAAATCATAAACTCAACAGCAATGGCAATTTATATGGGGTCTTTCATGTAGCTGTCGCCGCGCTTGTTTTTCGGCCGCGGCCGAAGCCGGAATCCTTGACGCCGGCTTCGGGAATTTACGTTTCTATGAGTTCTTTTTCGACCTGGATACCGGGTTGCTGGTATGCGCAATTCGAATTCTGGCATGCAGGGAGAAGCACGCTCCTTTTTCTTATGAAAATATCCGCATTGAGCGGCTGACAAAATACGGTAAAAGTATTATTTCCATCTCATTCGGACTGTATTGATCTTTCGGCTCAGAACTCAACCGCAAGCTGGGCTGCGACCGTGTGGGTTATTCCGTTGTCATCCGCAAACTTGCCATAGAGATATTCCAGGGCCAGGTTGGTGTTTTCGAAGAATCCCCAGTTGACCACCGCGCCGTATTGGGATTCGGGCAGCAGGTCGGCGCCGTCCTCTGATCCGCCGCAACGGACGGCGATTTCCACGGCATCCGTTGCCGCAAAACCCAGTTCCGCGTTCCAGGTCCTGGGCTTGCGTTGTTTGTCATCAGCGGGATCGTAAATTTCGCCGGCTTGAAAACGTTTCAGCGCCCCGACGTATTCGCCGATGAGCGTGAAACGATCCAGGATCTTCAAGCTCGCGTGCGCGCTGAAGCCGGCCACATTGGAAGCCAGATTTTCCGTATTAATGACCGCATCGGCGAACGCGTCGGCGGCAGCCAGGCTGGAGGTGTAGGAAGCACCGCATGTCAGACTTTCAATGGGGGATGCCGTTATACTCGCCACATAACCGTCGATGGTGTCGTCTTCGCCGGCCTTGCGGACCTTCCCTTTGAATGCGCCCACACCCAGATCGACCCTATCGTCAGCGAACCGGTATCCGGCCACCACGGCCCCTTCGTTGGTTTCACCAAGAACCAGGGTGCTCGGGTCCGTGATGAAAAGGCTGGAGAAATTTCCGAAGGGGATATACTGGCGGCCGGCGATCAGATAGGCCGGGAAATCGTCGTCGCCGGTCAGCGTGATGAAGCCTTCATCCAGAAAAACATCGTCTTCTTCGTATTTCATCAGCACATGGCCGTCCACGTGATCCGTGATTTTTGCGTCCATATCCAACTCGACCGCGACAATGTCCACATCTCGGGCTTTTTCATCCTCCTTGCCCGGATCATTGAATTTGATGTCTTCATATCCTGCTTCGACCTCCACCAGCCCGCCGATTCGGATGCGGTTGAACCAGTTGCTGTCATCCACAGACCTGTTAATGAGCTCATTGAGATGATCGATGCGCTGCTCCAGACTTTTTACGCCCCCTGGAGTTTCCGCGAGGGCTAGATTTTTCGACTCTCCGAAGATCCGGCCCGACGAAAGAAAGACCAGGGTGATCCCCAAAAATACTGACAAGATGTTGCGTTTTACCATTTTTTGAAGTCTCCTGTTTTAAAATTATTCAATCCATTCATAGATTTCCATGGCGCTCTGATCACAGCACCGGGCGCAGGTCGCGTTGCAGGAGGCCCGCAGATCCGATTTGACTGCTTTGCCCTTGCGGATCCATTGCCCGAGCATATCCCTCATGGTGCCGGCATCCGTGTCGAAATGCAGGGCCAGATCCCCGAGGGTGACGCGCTTATGATTCATCAGATATTTTTTGATCTCTGACAGCATCTTCGTCGGCTCCTTATGCTTTGTTCCTTGCGGGTTCGAGGAGAAATCCCTGTTTGCCGCCATTTTTCCTGATCTGCCTCATGAACATGACCACTCCGATGAAAAGACCGCACATGATGGTGATCCATGCCAGCGAGGTGCCGGGATTCCGCGTGATGGTGGCGGCCTGGTAAAAGATCACAGCCGCCATATACGCCAGGCCGGTGGTCCAGGCCCCGGCAAAGAGCGTCCATTTCAGATTGGTTTCCCGGTATACGGCGGCAATGGCCGCCACGCAGGGAAAATAGAGCAGAATAAAGAGCAAATAGGCAAAAGCCCCGGCCCTGCCGTCAAACAGGTTCACCATGGCGCCGAAATTTCCATTGCCCGCGCTCTGACCGACAGCGGCATCCATCCTGCCGTACAGGGCGTCCAGGGTTCCAACCACCGCCTCTTTGGCGAAAATGCCGGTGAAAATGCCTACCGTGGCCGGCCAGTTCTCCTCAGCGATCCCCATGGGCGCAAAAACCGGCGTTATGGATTTTCCGATGGCGCTCAGCACCGATTGATCCGAGTCCTCATTGCCGAAAGATCCGTCCGTGCCCATGGAATTCAAAAAACTCAGAACCACCACCACCGGAATGATGATTTTTCCGGCACGGAACATAAAGGATCTGAGGCGGTCCCATGCCCGAAGAACCACGCCCTTGAACGTCGGACGATGATAAGGGGGAAGCTCCATGACAAACGGAGTGATATCACCTTTGAGAAGGGAATTTTTCAAAACAAATCCGGTAAGCACCGCAAAGCCGATGCCCAGCAGGTATAATCCGAAAACCAGGTTCTGGCCGCCTGCCGGAAAAAAAGCGGCGGCAAACAGCGCGTAGACCGGCAGGCGCGCCCCGCAGGACATGAAGGGATTCATCATGATGGTCAGAATGCGGTCCCGCTGATTCTCCAGGGTACGGGTGGCCATGATGGCCGGCACATTGCAGCCGAATCCCACCAGCATGGGAACAAACGCTTTGCCGGGCAGGCCGATAAAGCGCATGAACCGGTCCATGACAAAGGCGGCCCGGGCCATGTAGCCCGAATCCTCCAGCAGGCAAAGGCATAGAAACATCAACCCGATGGGCGGGATAAAAGTGGCAATCGTCTGAAGGCCGCCCCCGATGCCGTCGGCAAGCAGCGTCGTCAGCCATTCCGGAGATCTCATGAACGTGAGTATGCCTTTGAAACCATCCACAAATACGGCGCCGGCGGCAAGGTCGAAAATGTCGATGAGCACTCCGCCGAAATTAATGGTCACCATGAACATCAGATACATGACTGCCAGAAAAATCGGGATGCCCAGCATCCGGTCCAGCACCACGCGGTCGATGCGGTCGGAAACGGTTTTGCCGACCCGGGTCGTCATGGTGACCGCTTCACGGGTCAGCCGGCGGATCAGCCCGTATCGGGTGTCCGCCATGAGGATATCCGCTTCTTCATCCAACCGGTCCTCGATGGTTTGGAGACAGGCATCCCGGGCTGCTGCGGCCTTGCCGCCGGCGAGGGAACCGATCCATTCGTCGCCTTCCAGCAGTTTGACAGTGGCATAACGGAGATTCATCTTTCGGTGAAGTCCGTTTTCCTGAAGATAAGGGGCCATGTTGGCCAGGGATTCTTCGATTTCGGACGGATAGATCACCTCAAGATGGGGAACTCGTTTTTCGGCTGCTTGTTGATGAATTGCCGTGCGCAGGTCATCGATTCCTTTTCCTCTGGATGCCACCAGCGGCACTACCGGACAGCCCAGGCGTTCACTGAGCAAGGGAATGTTAATGGCGATCCGGCGCTCTTTGGCTGTATCCAGCATGTTAAGGGCCACCACCAGCGGTACGTTCATTTCCAGAAGCTGGAGGGTGAGATAGAAATTGCGCTCCAGATTGGATGCATCCACGATATTGACGATCAGGTCCGCCTCGCCGGAGAGGATATAATCTCTTGCGACCGCTTCATCCGCGGATGCGGCGGAAAGCGAATAAATGCCGGGAAGATCCACCACTTCGATTTTTTCCCCTTGATGGGTGTATTGGCCGGACTTGCGCTCTACGGTGACGCCTGGCCAGTTTCCCACCCGCTGGCGGGCGCCGGTGAGCGCATTAAACAGGGTGGTTTTCCCGCAGTTGGGATTTCCGACAACGCCGATAACATGGGCTTTCATGAGGTGCTCCTTTCCACCAGCAGGGCCGATGCTTCGCTTTTTCGCAAGGTCAGGGAGAATCCACGGGTCTTTATTTCCACGGGATCGCCCAGAGGCGCAATCCGTTCCACCCGGATCTTTGTGCCGCGTGTCAGGCCCATGGACAGCAGCTTTTCCCGATACGTCGATGCTCCCCTGGTGTATCCGGCAACGGTTCCGGTTTCGCCGACGGCCAGGTCTTTGAGTGTTGATTTCATGGTTTCTTTTCTCCTTACTGGTTGAAAATTATAAGATAAACCATATATTGTTCAATATATCTAACAAATTGGTTAAAAAATAACCGCCTTGGCAGGCGTTGCCATCAGGGCGGTTTGATTATAATCTATTTAATTTTATTCTTTGATTTGATTGATCCATTATTCTGCGCGGGATCAACGCAGTCTTTGAATTCGCATGAAAAACCGTCGCCGTGGTCGCGGCATTTCTCCGGCACGTGTCCCTGCTCCCGGTAGGTTTCAAAATGCTCCAGCCAGCTTTCACCCGTTCGCGGGCATGACTGGATGAACGCCATGAAGTCGGTCAGGCTGGACAGGGTTTCCTCACTGAGGGCGTGTTCCATTTTGCAGGCTTCTTCGTCGGCGACAGGGGGATCGATTTTTAAAATCGTGGTTAAAAATTTCCGCAGGATCAGATGCCGGCGATGCATTTCTCTGCCGACGCTCGCGCCGTCTCTGGTCAGCTCTACGTATTCGTATTTTTCGTAGTGAACAAGTCCCCTGTCGTTTAAGGTTTTCAGCATGCTGGTGACCGTGGGCATTTTGACGTCCATCCGTTTGGCGATGTCTTTGACCCGGATGGCCTTTTTTTCCCGGTCCAGGTCAAAAATCACCTCAAGATAATCCTCCATGACCGACGTCAGGGGTTTTTCTTGTGTTTTTTCATTTGGTTGCAGTGTCATAGGCCTTTATATTGTTAGATTTATAAAACAATTTTTTATCATCTGAATAACCGGTATGGAAGGAGGCTGTCAAGTATTTTCTTTACCTTCTTGATCAATCCATCAAAAAAAATGGCGTTGCTTTTTGCTTTATCGGCCATTAAAAAAATATCATTTACCTTCAAC
>CAZRES010000072.1:0-15708 GCA_964598885.1 uncultured Desulfobacteraceae bacterium
ATCGACGGCATGGCCGGCTCGTAAGAACTCAACAGATAACCGGCAACGATCATACGCTGAATCTCGCTGGTACCTTCATATATGGTAAAAAGTCGGGTATCGCGGAGAAGCTTTTCAATGGGAAACATTTTTGTGTAGCCATAGCCGCCGAATATCTGGAGGGCGTCGTTTACGACCTGCATGGCGCTTTCCGTGGCGTAAAACTTTCCGATGGACGCGGTGATAATCGGATCCATGCCGCTGTCAGCTTCCCACGCGCCTTTGAGAACCAGCAAGCGTGATGTTTCGATCTTCTGGTACATCTCCGCAAGTTTAAACTGAATGGCCTGGTAGGAGAGCAGCTTGCTTCCAAACGTGCGTCTTTTTTTGGCGTAATCAATGGCATATTCCATGGCAGAACGCGCGGCCCCCACGGCAAAAGCGCCGATGATCGGCCGGGTCCTGGAAAATGTCTTCATGGCGAGAATAAAACCTTTACCCGGAGGGGCGAGCATATTTTCAGCAGGAACCCTGACGTTTTTCAAATTGATGCCCGCAGTGTTGGAAGTGCGCTGGCCGAGTTTTGGAATATGACTGCCGACCCTGACTCCTTCCCAGTCCTTTTCCACGATAAACGCACAAATGCCCTCGTGCTTTTTTTCCGGATCAATGGTGGCGAAAATGGTCATGTAATCCGCCACGGCACTGTTTGTTATCCAGTACTTGGTGCCGTTGAGGATATAGTCTTTGCCGTCTTTTTCCGCCCTACATTGCATGCCGGAGACATCGGAGCCCATCATCGGTTCCGAAGTAGCAAAACAGATCTGTTTAGAATTTTTTGCGATTTCCGGAAGATATTTTTCTTTCAAGTGATCATTGTCCGAAATAACAATTGGTTCAAATCCCAGGGAATTGTCAAAAATCGACGTAGCCAGTCCGGGGCAGGCAGCAGCGATCTCTTCGGTTACAATCGCTCCTTCCACAAGACCATAACCCATGCCTCCATATTTTTTCGGAATATCCGTATTCATTATCCCCGCATCATTTGCTTTTTGAAGCACCCACAGCGGCAATTCATCTTTTTCATCATAATGCCAGGCAGCGGGCAGAACCACGTCCTTTGCAAACTGCCGCGCTTTTTGTTTAAGATCAAGCTGCTCAGGGGAAAGGGAAAAATCAAGCATAAACCACCTCCTCATTATCAAGCCAACGGTTTTCCAACTTCAGCCATCTGCAGTTTTTATACAACGTAATGCGTCCTTTCATGAAAAAATGTCAAATTTGAAAATCCGGTTTTCTCTGCAATTATCCGGCGGGTACGATAACGGATACCCTGGTTCCGACGCCAATTTGAGATTCGATCGAAAACGTTCCCCGGCAAACCTGTGCTCTCTGCTCCATGCTCTCCATTCCCAGACCCATGAGGTCCCCCTCTTTAGCGTTCAAGACACGATTCACATCAAATCCGCACCCATTATCCGATACCTCCAGCAATAAGCAGCCGCTGTTGTGTATACATTTGATGTCAACCGTATCCGCACCACTGTGTTTTACGATATTATTCAATGATTCCTGTAAAATTCGATACAGGTTCAGTTTGACATTTTTTTCTATGCCGTCTTCTTCAACGGATATTCTGTGTTGAAATATCATCTCCGAGTTCTGATCCTTAAACTCCCGGATACTGGATGTTAAAGCAGCACCAAGTCCGATATTTTCCAGTATGGAAGGATGAAGACGATCCGAAATCCGTATCGAATCCGAAGAAATGTTTTTTAACATACTTAAAATGTTGACAAAATTACGGTCGGAAAGGCCGTTTTCTACAATCGTTTGTTCCAGCATCAGCCGCACGGCGGCAACATTTGAAGCGATGCCGTCGTGTAGTTCCATCGCAATCCGTTTTCTTTCCGATTCCTGTGCATCAATCAGCTTGTAGGATAGACGTCCCAAATTGGTTTTGCTCATTTCGTAAAAAATTTTCCGGATTATTTGTTGGTTGCTATTCCAGTTGAATATAACAATTCAATGTAATCGATATCTTCTCATAATATGATACGCGATTCTTTCCGCTGTTGTTTCGCGGATGATATCCGAAATCATATGATTTTACAATTTACAACTTTGCTTAATTCTGATAAATACATAAATACAGGTATTTTTGGTATTCTGACAGCGTATTTAAGTAAAAGTTGATTCTGTTACCGGTCGAATTATACGTTGACAGGAAAATGAACAATATTTTTTTAAAAGGATCAGGAAAAAATGTCAAAAAAAATTGCCTACCGGTGTGAAGCCTGCGGCAAAACCGTTGAAATCGTAGATGGTGAAATGCGCATGCCGGAATGCTGCGGGAAACCAATGGTACAGAATGAGAATCCGGATTTTTGCGAAAAACCTCCAAGTGATCCCGAACAAGCCCGGTTGTCTGACAACGATGCGCCCTGTGATGACGGCAGAACGGGTAAAATATAATGCATAGATCCGGCACGTGGCGATTTATTTCAGAAATCCCCGGATAATTCGGTTAACTGCCTCATCATAGTCAAGTCCCAGGCTCATAAGCTTCATCAGCTGGTCATTGGCAATTTTACCAATGGACGCTTCATGGGTGAGTTCGGCATCCGGATGCAAGGCTCGTAACGCCGGGATGGTCTGATTAATCCCGTTATCCATAATAATGGCGTCGCATTCGATATGACCGTAGCATTTGGCTTTTGCCGTGAGATTTACGTAAAAGTCCTGTGCGGAATCGCCTTTTATGACGGAGCGGGAAACAATATTGGCCTTGCTGCCGGTTCCCGCCAGTTCGATTTCGTTTTTCGACTCCGCCTTCTGATTGAATTCGGTCATGACCCGCTCCGTAATAATCGACACGGATCCTGCGCCAAGGATCGCCTCGTTATAGCGTTTGGCCTCATCAACACCGCCCAGCTGGGTCAACTCCATTTCCGCCTGGGCATTTTCTTCCATAAACACTTTTGTGGTAGGATTTAAAATGCGTCGGCCGGAACCCTCGCCAATGGCGATATGCTTTTCCACGTATTTTACTTTTGCGCCCGCTTTGATCTGAAATTCATGGATCCCGGAATGACCTTCCGATTCCCTGCTGCCGCAGTGAATGCCGCAACCGGCAATAATGGTCACATCCGATCCTTCTCCGATGATAAACGTGTTGTAAACCGTGTCATGTAGGCCGGCCTGGGACAAAATTACCGGAATATGCACGGATTCATTTATGGTGCCCGGCTTTATGTCAATAACAATACCGTCGCCCTTATCATTGGTCTCGATATGAATATTGGCCGAAACCTCCCGGCCCAGAAGTTTTCCATTTTTCCGGATATTATAGGCTCCCTTGGGAATTCCCTCAAGATCGGCGACTTCTTTTAAGAGTTTTTTATCGGTAGCATCTAACATCATTTTCTCCTTGGCATGTTTCACTGAACGTACATAAGCTTAGATCCTCGAGCAGCGGCATGACGCCTTCCAGATCACCGGCATAGACTACTTTGCCTTTCCGGAACAGCAGTATCGTGTCTGCGGCCTCGAGAAACGCTTTGTTGTGGCTGACGACGATGGTGGTGGTGTTTTTTTCTTTCTGCTCACGCTTGAGTAAATCCACCATGGGGCCAATCGTCCACAGGTCAATACCGGTATCGGGTTCGTCATAAATGGCGACTTTCGGATTTCTGGCAATCACTGTCGCCAGTTCGATTTTTTTGATCTCTCCTCCGGACAATTTACTGTCCACAGGTTTGTCCAGAAAATCCATGGAACACACGCCGACCCGGGCGATAATAGCCGTCAGTTTATCCTCATCATCGGTACCTGCGGATATGGATAACAGATCCCGGAAGGTGGTTCCCTTAAATCGCGCCGGGTGCTGGAATCCATAAACAATACCGGCATTGGAACGCTCGTGGATCGGCAGCGTGCTGATATCGTTTCCGTTAAAAATGATTTTGCCGGCAGAGAGTTCATTGATTCCCATAATCAGTTTTGCTAAAGAGGTTTTACCGGATCCGTTGGGACCGGTGATGGCATAAAATCCTCCGGGTTCAAATAGAAAACTCACATCATTTACGATGACTTGCTGTGAAGGCGTTTTTTTTTCGGGTTCCGATTTTGGTACGTTATACGTAATATTTTTTAATTCCAGCATGGTTGGCCCTCTTCCTCTGATTTGAAAATAGTTGTCGGGACTGTCAGAGATTCCGGCTTTGGTTATGGCAAAGAGCGGATCAATCCGGTCGTCCTCAATGTGTATTCGTATTAACGTAGACAACACAACACCATCAATACTCCCACCCATGTATTTCCATCGTACAGAGCATGTATCTTTCGCGTCACCATTGCCAACCGTCTGTCTGCTCGATCCATAAAAATGCATCAAGCATGTCGTAGATGCTTGCGCTGACCATAAAAAACATGGCATATTGAAAAACGCATAATCGGATTACCGGAAAGCGACCCCTATGGAAATAAGTCCTGAAATTGTATTAAAAATGATTTATGCGCTCGGCATCGGCGTGCTCATCGGTCTGGAACGCTCGCTGATCCCGCCGCTTGCCCCTTCCATGTGCATTCCCGCCGACAATGATGCCGCAAAACAACCTGAAATGCCGGATACTCTTCTTGGCGTGCGGACCTTTTCCATTCTGTCCCTGGGCGGCTTTACCGCGGCACTCATCGGTTCGGCTTATCCTTTGGTGGCGCCGGTTATCGTGGTCGGACTCGTTGTTATGGTAATTGCCATGTATTTTCACGTCAGCAAGATGGATCCCGGCATTACCACGGAAATCGCGGCGATAACCTGTTGCGGTCTGGGGGTGCTGTCTTACCTCAATCCGTACGCTGCAGGGGTTCTGGCATTGCTGATCACCACGCTTTTAGCGTTGAAACGCTTTGTAGCCAGCGCGCTTTTTCATGTAAAACGGATAGAGTTTACCGACACTCTCAAATTTCTGGCTATTATTCTGATCATTCTCCCGCTGCTGCCCAACAGGCCGTTTGGTCCTTATGATGTATTGAATCCATATAAAGTGATGTTTCTGGTAATTTTGATTTCCGGTATCAGTTTCGTGGGATATTTCCTGACCAAGTTTCTGGGCCCGCGAAAAGGATTGGGACTAACCGGTCTTTTCGGCGGACTTACATCTTCAACAGCCGTAACCGCCGCCATGGCGAACCATGCACGGCAGATCCCATCCGTCGTTACTTCCTGCACCTTTGCCACCATTATCGCCAACACCACCATGTTTTTCCGGGTCCTGGTGGTGGTGGCCATCCTTGATCCTCCCCTGCTGCCCGAACTTATCTGGTCCATCGGAGCCATGTGCTTCTGCGCTGGCGCCGCTGTTTTCATCCTGTGGATGACCGACGCCGAGCAGACATCCGACGCCGGGAAAGAGGCATCACAGGAGGTTGGCTTGAAAAATCCTTTTTCCCTGGAACCCGCCATCAAATTCGCCGCATTTTTCGTGGCCATTTTGTTTATTGTTAAAATCGCCAATATGCATCTTGGTGATAAAGGTCTTTATCTTGCTTCCATGCTGAGCGGATTGGCGGATGTCGATCCCATTACTCTTTCCGTCACCGAACAGACGAAATCCGTCCTGATCGACCGGACCGCCGGGGCTATTGCCATTACCATTGCCGTGGTGTCCAACAGTGTCGTTAAAAGCGGCATCGCCGTTTCCCTGGGAGGATGGCGGTTCGGACTGCGGGTGGGAATGATTTTGATGGGGGCTACGTTCGCGGGACTCGGCGTACTTTTAACATTATAAAGCGCTTCGGACGTTGCAGATATAGCAGGCCTGCTGTAAATACTCAGGTGGTCTCATATTTTACAAAAAAAGGAGCCGGACCATGAAACAATCGTTTATTGAAAGATATCAATATGCTCATATGCCGCCTACCAAATTTTTTCACTTTGAATATGATCCCAAAAAATGCACCCACTGCAAAGCGTGCGTGCAGACATGCCCCACATCATGTCTGCAATGGGATGCCGAATCCAAAACTCCTTATGCCACCGGTCTTTCCGGAATTGAACTGGCCTGTATCGGATGCAACAATTGCGAAGCCGTCTGCCCGGAGGAATGCATCCGCATGCGGGGCGAATACAAGGTGCTGAAAGGCCGCTACCAGACTCCCGAGGAAAAATCCGGGGATATGACTCCGCCTCGCCCTTTCGGATCTGAAGATGACCACCGATCTTTCGAGGAAATGGAAAAAGAACTTTCCGAAACCGAAAAAATTATTTATCGTCGCAGAAGTGTGCGTATGTTTAAAAATAAACCGGTGGAAGATGCGCTGGTTCATCGTCTGATTGAATCCGCGAGATTCGCGCCTTCGGCCGGCAACGGCCAGCCGTGCAAATTTCTGGTGGTCACGAATCGGGCGATCAATAAACAGGTGGATCAGGAATCCGCAAAGATATTATCTAAAATCAATCGCCTTTATGCCGGCCGCAATCGATGGCGAAAAATTCTGGTGGGCCTCCTGAGCGCCATATCGGCCAGCAAATGGGACCAGCGGCCCATCGCGGCCATGGAAAAAGTTCGGATGACCGACGGCAATATCACCTTTGACGCGCCGTTGGTGATTCATGTGTTAAAAGATAAACGGGGAATCAGCCATCCGGATATCGATGCGGCCATTGCCGCCCAGAACATCGTGTTAACAGCCCACAGTCTCGGTCTTGGCACATGCTATATCGGATTTATCGCCAGTACCGCGCCCTATGCCCCGGCCATCAAAAAATTGCTAAACATTCAATACCCCTATGAAATTGTCACCAGCATCTGCGTCGGGTATCCCAAATTACGATATGATACGCCGGTGCCCCGCGGTCAGGTGGCGATGGAGTGGATTAACTGAAAAAACAGGAAAAGGAGACCCTGCAATGCGTTCGTTCCTTACGTTTTCCATACTGGCTTTCACCGGTATATTCAGTCTGTGTCTGATTGCCTGTGAAAAGAAAAAACAGGCGGAAATCATCATTACCGATCAGGAATTTTTTTTACGTCAGGATAAGGAACATTCCTTTGTCGTGGATGCCAGAGGAAAAATTCGGAATGTGGGCGAAGTGGATGTCAAAAATGTCGTGGTTACCGGTGACTGCGAATCGTGCAGCGATATTTGGGTCGTTGATCAATGGCTTGTCTCTGTGGCGGAAAAGGTACCGCAACAAAAAGATATGATCCGCTATCTTTCCGTGGGCGAAGAAGCGGAATTCAGTTTCAAGGAGATCGCGAATATGTATCGTCAGAGCAGTGGATCGCCGGCGTTGCCGGACCAGTTGAAAATCGTGATCGAATCCTTTGAAACCGTGGACAAATAACACCGTCACGGATTAATTCAACCAAATCCCCGGGTCATCATAACCAGCCATAGATCAGCATGAGGCAAAGCATGATGACCACGGCGCCAGCGGATGTCTGCCAATCGAAGCGGGACAACCGACGTGTTTCCGGATGTCGCATCATCGTCAAGAACATAAAACAAAACACCACCAGCGGAAGAGCCGGAAGAAAAACATTCATCAAATGGGCGGCCTGTACGGCAATAAACAGGCCCAGGGCGGAAATCGGGAAATAGAACGACAGGCGGCCTTTCCACATCATGTCAGTGATATTTTGGCCGACAATGCTGTCTCGGAAGCCGAACTTAACGGCCGCGGCGCTGAAAAAGGCAATAATAATCCAGTCAGATACCCCGAAAACCGGCATGAGGTGATTGAATCCGGGAACCGCTATTTTGAATAGCAGGAAATCTCCCACCGGCGGGGGGCCCACCATGCCGGTCTCATAATAAATCGTCAGGCTTTCAATGATTTCTCTGCTCGGTCCCCTGAAGACACTGAACATGTCGGCAAGCACCATGACCACGCAGACAGGAACGAGTTCCGCCGGTCTTTTCAAAGGGGCGGTAATCCATGACCCCAGCAGGTTGGCGAATACAATCAGATTGGCCGTATTCAGAATTTTCAGCAGCCAGATCATCCACAGCGCACCGGGCTCCATCTGACGGAACCAGAAATAAATCATACCCGTCAGGACCAGGCAGAATCCCATGAATCCGCCACGCAACAGATGCCGGGCGCGCAGGGACTCCATGGCGTAAACCATAAAAAATGCGGTGGCCAGCGCGGCAAGGCAAATATGAAAAAAAACCGATGCGCCGATAATTCCGACGGGGAAAAAATCCTGATCCTGAAGCCAATAACCCGTTATAAGCAGTGCCAGTGAAACGACGATCCAGAAAAAATAGATTGCCGCAATGACAAGTGATACGCGGCATGCGATTTTCAGGGTTTCCATCCTTTTTCCGAAACTCTCCCAGGATTTGCGCCCGGTTTCATCTTCATGGCACCATTATTTTGATTCGCTTGCTGCCCCGGGATGTTATCCGGGATCCTTTCAAATCTTACAACGAGTCGCACGTCTTTTTTAATGCCATTAATCATTTCACCTGTCAAACACAGACATCCGTGTCCTAATTTTGGCCCACCTCCCCCTTGCCCCGGACAGATATAAATATTTGATTGAAATTCGAACTTATTTTATTTAAGTTAAACTGATAGTCACGAATAAACGTACTCTTGCCAGGGGGATTAATCATGACGACCGTGTCCGGGACATTGGCAAAGAAAGGCAGCCCATCGAATAAAAACCTGATGGGAGAAGCCCTGATCAAAGAAGGTCTGATATCGCGGGAACAACTCCAGAAGGCTCTTACAAGACGAGGCCAGGTCGATCTGCCGCTGGGTTCGATTCTCATTGAAATGGATTTTCTTCGGGCCGATGATCTGCTGGCCTTTCTCTCCAAAAAATTCGGCGTGCCCGCCGTTAATCTGTTTGAAACCGATATTGCGCAAAGCGTGTTGGATTTGATTCCTGTCGAAAAAATGAAGCACTATAAAATACTGCCGGTTTCGTTGGACGGCAATATCCTGACGATGGCCATGATCAGTCCCCAGGATTTTATGGTCATCAGTGACCTTGAATTTATTCTCGGGAAAAAAATCCGGCCGGTCATTGTTCCTTTTTTCATGATGGAAGCGTCCATTCATCTGGCTTCTTCGGATCATCAGGACGGGATCAGGGGAAAAGATATTAAAAAAATCGCTCTGTCGCATAAAACCGAAACACAGGCATCCACCCGAATCGAAAAATTACTGACGCACTTCATTAAAACCGGGGCCAGAGATATGCTGCTGACCGCCGGCGCGCCGCCTTCGATAAAAAATCGATCCCAGGTCCATCGCATATCCTCGATATCTCTTACACCTCATGACTGCGAAAATTATGCAAAGGAACTGCTGGACCACGAACAGTGGCAGCAGTTTCTCAAGCAGAATGAACTGGATCTTGCCGTGACCTATCCCAATACCGGCCGGTTTCGGATGAATTTCTACCGTCAGCGCAATTCCGTATCCATCAGCATCCGCCATATTACCGACAAAATTCCTACTCTCAGCGAGTTGAAACTTCCCGAATGGCTGAAGACTTTCGCGCTGAAACCCCAGGGGCTGATTCTGATTTCAGGGCCTGCGGGTCATGGAAAATCCACCACCATGAATGCCATGGTCGATCTCATCAACACCCATCGCATGGCCAATATTATTACCCTGGAAGATCCCGTGGAGTATCTGCACAAACACAAAAAAAGCAATATCAACCAGCGGGAGGTAGGAAGAGATACGACCAGTTTTGCCCAAGGTCTACGCGGCATTTTCCGGCAGGCCCCGGATGTGATTGTCATCGGTGAATTAAGAGACACGGAAAGTTTTGAAATCGCCCTCCGGGCCGCCCGAACCGGTCTCCTGGTGCTCAGCACCATGAACGCCGCCGATGCCAGCGCAGTTATCCGTATCATCATGAATATGTTTCCCGCGCATCAGCACAACATGGTGCTGATGCTGCTGGCCGAGTCTCTGCTGCTATCTTTATCCCAGCGTTTGATCCCCCGTCAGGATGGTATCGGCACTGTGGTCGCAACGGAAAAAATTGTCAATTCCCATCGCATCAGTAATTTTATTCGTGAAGGCAAACTCCATCAAATCCGGTCTCAGATGGAAAGCGGCACGGATGAATTCTTTTCGTTGGATATCTCCCTTGCCGAACTTGTCAAAAAAAAGATCGTCGAGTTTGAGGAAGCCTATAAACACACCATCAATCCGCATTTATTCACAGAGCTTACAGGGATGAAAATGTGATGGGGGAACGGACTGACGGCCGGGAGATATGAAAACCGCCATCCTTTCCGATATTCATGGCAATGCCACAGCGCTAAGAGCGGTATTCGATGATCTCGACATCTTTGCGGTGGATTTGACCATCAGTTTAGGCGATAATATCGGCTATGGTCCCGATCCGGAGACGGTTGTGAGCATGCTTCGGCAGCGCCACATTTCATCGGTAATCGGCAATCATGAACTGGCCATCAGTCGTCCCGAATTCCTCAAATGGTTTAATCCATCGGCCCGGACTTCCCTTGAAAAAACCAGGACAATGCTTTCTCCGGAAACCATCGCCTATATTTCAAAACTCGGTTATTGCATGGTGCTGGGCAACTGCCGGTTCGTGCACGGGTTTCCGCCGGGTTCGCCCACGGTCTACCTGTTTGAGGTCGATTCCGAGAAGTTAAAAATTACCTTTGAGCAGATGCGGGAATGGATATGTTTTGTGGGTCATACCCATCTTCTGGAAATCATTTCCTATGATGGTGTTGAGGTTCAGCGGAAGTTCTTGAAGAAAGGAGAATTTCATCTGAATCCGGATGAAAAATACATCATTAACGCAGGAAGTGTGGGTCAACCCAGGGATGATGACAACAAGGCTAAATATCTGATCCTGGATTCCAGTACCAGCAAACTTATTGTCCGTTCGGTCTCTTACAACGTCGATGAGACGGTGCGGAAAATCTACCAGGCGGGCCTGCCGGAACAGCATGCCTGGCGCCTGATGTAAATATGAGCTCTCTTATCGCTTGGCCGGCCCGACAATCAACCGGGCGCCGGGGAAAATATCGGTTCGATCCCCCATGTCGTTTAATTTCTGAAGCCTGGGCACGCTGATTCCATACTTGCCGGAGAGCCGATAAAGGGTGTCGCCTTTTTCAACGGTATGGTAGATGTACCCGTCTTCCGATTTGGCGGCAGCGGCCGGTGGGGTCGAAGCCGGCGCCGGCTTGGAAGGTGCAGCGGCCGCCGACTGCGTCTTGATCTGGTCAGCGGTTTTCTGCAGCTGCGTTTCAATCTGACTGATTTTTTTGTCCAACTGGGAAATAGCGGCCGCATTGGCCTGAATCGCATCCGTCAGGCGGTCGATTTCCACGGCGGAAAGTCCCTCCTGACGAAGACGGGCATCCATTTCCCTGAGTTTTTCCCTGAGTTCGTCGATTTTGTTGATCTGTCGTTCCAGCAACGCCAGCCGGGTATCAATGACATCGGTATCCGGCTGCAGGGTCTCCGGCGGCCTGGGGTTGACCATGAAAAAAAGCGCCACCAGAAAAACAACGCCTGCGAGAATAATCAGCAACGGTAATTTGGACTTTTCTCCAAAAATTCCCGAAGACCCTTGTCGTAATGTGGTATAGTGCTCTTCGGGCATATCATCATCGTCAGAGTTGGTGGTCTTCCATTCCATTTTAATGCTTCTCCATGAAAAAAGCGGATGTAGAGTTTTTCCGGCGGCAGCACGGGGCATGACAACGTCCGGCCCGGTGCGGGATAAAGATGTCTGCTGTACTCATCTCTAAATGGAAACAAGGTCTTGTGTCAAGGAATTGTTGTAAAAATTCGAGCGACCGAAACCCGTAAATTCACAAATGGCGGGCAATTGCATGAAATATAACCAAACTTTGGTTTCCATTATCGGCAATGAACCGTCTTGACCTTGGGATCTGAATTCCCTATAGTGGAGCGCGTTGATCCATTGTCATTTAAAATGTCATAAAGGTTATAATCCCCATGAATGAAAACCATCCGCTAACACGAAAATATAGCCATGATTTTGTCGAATCCTACCGCGACCTGATTGCTTTCGGCTGGGACCGGGAAACCGATGAACAATCCCTTATCTGCTACGTGCAGATGTTTTCAGACGACACCCTTATGAAAACCCTTGTCCGTCGGCTTACCGACAGTGAAATCAACGACATCCAGGAGATGATTCATCGCCTCTTAAAAACCCACTGCTCCGAATCGGAATATCACCGATTATTTCTAAAAGACGACCACTCATAAAGGAAAACCGTATGCTCAGTGAAAAATATCTGCAACGTTACGCCGATGTGCTTTTATGGGGCCTTAAAACCGCTAAAAAAAATCGTATCAAGGCCAACGATATTATCCTGATCCGATACGAACAGGCGGCCATCCGGCTGGTGGAGATTCTTTATCAAAAACTGATCCGCATGGGTGTGCATCCGGTGCAGCGCCTGCTTCTCACGCCGGCCATGGAAAAAAGCTTTTATGGCGAGGCCAAAACCCGGCAACTTGGTTTTATTCCCCCCGGGGAAGAAGAATTGCACAGCCATCTGAACGGGAGCATCGTAATTCTGGCGCCGGAATCCCTGATGAATCTTAACGGCATTGATCCGGGTCGCATTGCCAGGCCTCTGAAATCCAGAAAATTTCTCCGGGATATTCTGGAAAAGCGCGAGGAGGAAGGTGCTTTCAGCTGGACGCTGGCGATTTATCCCACCGAAGAACTGGCGCACCATGCCGGCCTGGACTTAAAAACCTATGCGGCCCAGATCGTCACCGCATGTTATCTCAACCGCACCGATCCCGTGGCCCACTGGGATGCGGTTTTCCAAAAAGCCAACGCCTTGAAGAAAAAACTCAACGCGCTTTGCGTGGAAAAATTTCATATTGAATCCGACCATGTGGATCTGGAGATTACCCCCGGCAGCCAGCGAAAATGGATCGGCATTTCCGGCCACAACATTCCCAGTTTTGAACTCTTTGTTTCTCCGGACTGGCGCGGCACCCGAGGTGTTTATTTTGCCGATCAGCCATCCTACCGTTCCGGCAACTACGTCGAAGGCATCCGGGTGGAATTCAAGGACGGCGTGGCCATTCGCGCCAAAGCCAGACAAGGAGAAGCATTTCTTAAAAAACAACTTTCCATGGATTCCGGGGCCAACAAAATCGGCGAGTTTTCCTTAACCGACACATCCTTTTCCAAAATCAGCCGTTTCATGGCCAATACCCTGTATGATGAAAACTTCGGGGGCCGCTGGGGCAACTGTCACATCGCGCTGGGGGCTTCTTATTCGGACACCTACAGAGGCGATCCCTCGCAATTGACCAAAGAGATTAAAACCAAACTCGGGTTTAACGATTCAGCCCTTCACTGGGACATCGTCAACACCGAAAAAAAACGGGTCACCGCCTTTCTTTCGGATCAAAGCCGTCGGGTGATCTACGAAAACGGTCACTTCACCTTGTAGATAAAAAAAAACCGGAGTTTCCTGATGATCAGGGTGTCGCCACCATTCAACTGTTCCGCCGGCATATTCGTAGCTGCGGTTTATCGTACAAAATGAATGCAAAAGAAGCGATCCAGCGGCCTCTGGCACTGAAAAACACGATTCAGACCTATGCCTGGGGATCGCATACCGCCATACAGCAGCTGATGGGAAAACCGTCAACCGATGTTCCCTGGGCGGAGCTTTGGATCGGGGCTCATCCAAAAGCTCCTTCCATGGTTTCCATCAATGATCAATGGATGCGCCTGGATACGCTGATTCATCAGTTTCCGCATGAAATTCTCGGTGCGGCCGCAGCCGTCCGGTTTGAGGGCACCCTTCCGTTTTTGTTCAAAATTCTGGCCGCAGACCAACCTCTTTCCATTCAGGCCCATCCGGGTCAAGTGCAGGCAAAGGCCGGTTTTGCGCGGGAAAACACACTGGGCATCCCCATGACTGATCCTTCCCGCAACTACCGGGACCCGTTTCATAAACCCGAATGCATCTGCGCCCTGACGCCGTTTACGGCCCTGAAGGGATTCCGGGACATGGATGATATCATGGGCCTTCTTGGGCAATTAATTCCCGGCAGTATAAACCGCTTAACCAGAGAAACAGCGGCCGCGATTCCCGCCTTATCGGCATCTGATTCCATTAAACAGCTCTATCAATCTCTGCTGAATCTGCCCCGGGAGTTGAAAACCAGACTTTTGGCCGAGGCTGTTGAAAACGCGGACAAATCATCGTCGGCAAACGAGGTCTTTTCCTGGGTGCTCCGGCTCCATCGCGAGTATCCTGACGATATCGGCATTCTCAGCCCGGCTCTGATGCATCTGGTGACCTTGCGGCCGGGACAGGCTCTTTTTCTGCCAGCCGGCGAATTGCACGCGTATCTGAACGGTATGGGAATTGAGATCATGGCCAATTCAGACAATGTGTTGCGCGGCGGGCTTACCGTCAAGCACATTGACACTGTTGAACTGCTTGCTGTCGGGAGTTTTGATTCCGCGCCCCCTGACATTTTGTCGCCCGAACCTCTGTCTCCGCTGGAATCCCGATATCCGTCATACGCCCGGGAGTTTGTCTTATCAATTATCAACATGGCTCATGGCGATACCTATCTTGGGCCGGAAAACCGGAGTGTGGAAATTTTATTGTGCATTGAAGGTTCCGCCCGTTTGACCCCTCAAGGCAGGAATGAGGCGATCCTGCTCAAACCCGGAGAATCGGTGCTGATCCCGGCGGCAGCGGATCAATATCATCTGGAGGGCGCCGCCCGCGTCTATAAGGCCGGCGTTGCGATCTGAAAGCATGGAAAACCGATCGCTACCCGGTCGGAGCCTCAAACCAATCTAGCCCTTGGAGGCTTTATGCACCTGATGGTCAGTGAAATTTTTTACAGCATACAGGGGGAATCTTTGTATGCCGGCCTTCCCTGCGTTTTTGTCCGTCTGGCCGGATGCAATCTGCGGTGCACCTACTGCGACACCCCATACGCGCATGACGGCGGCACGGCCATGTCGCTTCCGGAAATCATTGAACTGGCGGACGGATTTTCCTGTCCCCTGGTTGAGATCACCGGCGGCGAGCCCCTGCTCCAGGATGCCACAATCCCCCTGGTGGATGCATTGATAAAAAAAGGCTGGACGGTGCTGATGGAAACCAACGGTTCCATCGATATCAGCCGCGTGCATCCATCATGCATCCGGATCGTGGATATCAAATGCCCCGGCAGCGGTCAGGCCCGTCAAAACGACCTGAACAATCTTAAGCGGCTCGGTCCCAAGGATCAGGTGAAATTTGTTTTAAGCCATCGCGAAGATTATGAGTTCGCCACCGCGCTGATTGCCCGGACATGGGGGGATCGATTTCCGGCGCCGGTTTTGTTTTCAGCGGTTTACGGCCGTCTTGATCCGGCCCTGCTGGCGGAATGGATTCTCGGGGATCATCTGAATGTACGGCTTCAGCTTCAGATGCATAAAATCATCTGGCCGGATGCCGAGCGCGGGAAATAAAAATCATGCAAAGGAAAAAAGAACCGGTCTTAAAAAACATTGGCCGCAAAAAAGCCGTTGTCTTGACCAGCGGAGGTCTTGATTCCACCACGGCCCTTGCCATGGCGCTGTCTGAGGGATTTGAATGCATCTGTCTGAGTTTTCAATACGGCCAGCGCCATCAGATTGAAATCGCCGCCGCCCGCAAGGTGGCGGCCGCCATGAATATTGCGCGGCATGAGATCATTTC
>CAZRES010000073.1:0-15457 GCA_964598885.1 uncultured Desulfobacteraceae bacterium
CGAAAAGCATGCTGCCAACAAGGTTTTCGGGAATAGAGGCGCAATCCACCACCACAAAGTTCTTGCCGGCCCGGGGGCTGTTGTCGTGGATCGCCCTTGCAAAAAGCTCTTTTCCCGTCCCGGTTTCCCCAGTGATCAGCACCGGCACCTCAACGGCGGCCACCTGGGCCACCATATCCAGACAGGCGCGGATTGATGGGCTTTTGCCGATAATCCCTTCCTGTTTTAAGGCCACCGGTGGTTTGGCCCGGGCTTTTTCATGACGATACTGAAGGGCCCGGCTCAACTGGAGCAGGAGGTTATTCATGGACGGCGGTTTGAGGATGTAGGTCCAGGCCCCGCTGGTGATGGCCAGTTCCGCCCCGTCCGGGTCGCCTTCGCCGGTGATGATGATCACTTCCGGCGCCGATGATGCAGCAGTGATCCGTGGCAGGACGTCAAGACCATTGCCGTCGGGAAGATGAACATCTAAAAACACCACGTCAAAAGATCCCTTTTCAGCGCAATTCAGCCCTTCGGTCAATGTTTCCGCATAAATCACATGATGACCTTGTTTTTGCAGGAACCTGGACAGCATGTGTCCGATGGTCGGTTCATCGTCAACAATCAGGATATCTGCCATGGATAATCTCATAAACGCCGGATGGTAGATTTAAATCTATCTAATCTTTTTCAAATATTGCATAGGAATGAAAAACATGAAAATTAAATTTTATCAATTCATTAGAAATGTTATCCGCTAAAAAAAATATTGTCAAGGCAAAGAATTATGATGATCAATGATGCCGTAATTTCAAAATAAATATAACACAGGCAACGTTCATGAAAAAAACCATTTTTTGCATTTAAAAACCCTTTTTCTCCGGAACCCTGACCATCAAATTACGGGAAACCCTTGACAATGAAGACAACTAAAAATTCTTATACGGCGTTTTTTATCCTGGCGGTGTTTCTGTTGTCTTTGGCGATCCGGGGCGCTTGGTTTTATCAAAATGAAAAACAGGCCGTGCGAAACAGCGCCGCTGAGCAATTGAAAACCATCGGGCAACTCAAGGCGGATCAGATCGCATGGCGGCGGCAAGAGCGGATCAACGACGTCCATGCTCTCATAAACGGCACTCCATTGCTGGTCGAGGTCGTCATCCGGCCTGTTCCGACAGGATGGAAAATCCGACACCCTTGAAAAACTCAACGAAGTCATGGCAATGAGCCGCCGGGCGGCCATCTGAGCAACGTCATGTTGCCATATCTGGGTCAGGACGACATCCATCGACAGCCCGTGCACCTTTCTACGGTCTGCCGCTCTATATTGCCAGATCTGCGGGCCGGCATACCCGGGCATGTGATCCTTGATGCGGACATCCCCATGCCGGGGCCAGCGGTGCCGGCCAACACGATTCAAATCCGCCGGATACTGGATAATCTGGCAACCAGTGCTTAGGAAGCCATGGGCGCTGTTCCGTGCGGGATTTTGATCCGCATCCGGACGGCGCCACCTGAAACCATTTCCTTCAGAAAACCGGTGGGCCGTGGATTTCTAGCCCGGCCTATCCGAATATGCCTGTCCGGAGGTAAAAGATAACGGCTGGGGCATTGAAAAACACGCATTTTCAAAACTGTTTGACCCTTTTTGCTCCACCAAATTTATCAGCCGGGGTCTGGGCCTTTCGGTGTCCTTTGGAATCGTCAAAGCGCATGACGGCTGCATTACGGTAAACAGCGCGCCGGAGGCCGGAAGCAAATTCCGGGTGTTTCTGCCGTTGGCCGCGCTCGGAAAAAACCGCAAAAACCCTTAATAATCTTTTTTATTCTTTTTATCAATTCGTTGTGATAGAAACTATGAATATGACTTCATATCGTCCGAGTCCGCAAATCACTTCTGATCCTGGTTCGTGCTTTTATTATGTTCGAGCATTTTTCTCATCTGCGCCCAGTGCAAGAGCATCAAAGACGAAACCGGATGTCCACAAACAATCGGCGTCAGCAACAACATGCTGATGACTTTGCCTATAATCGAACTTTCGAAAAAGTGATACCAGTCCATAATTCCTGCCTCAGGCGTTAACGATACAAACCGAACATGCTAAAATTTGATATATTCCGTCCACGCAGCTATAAAATTGATCAAATCTTACAGCGGGACATCAGACTTGATTCGTCCCGGAAACCCGCCGCGATTCAGGCGATAAGGCGAATTCAAGTTGACAATGATTTATATTTACTAGATATTGTGAGTAGTTATCGTTCAAGAATCCGTAACTTTGAAAAACAGCGGGATCAATCCGTCCAAACAACCAAGCATGCGGCAAAATTATCAGCGAGTATCTTCTGATCGAGGCGCTCTGCTTCCTGATTTCGGATTGATTGCCGACCGTTACTGCATTTCGCAAAAAAGTATCCGAAACGATTTCGCAATAATTACCATATCCATATCACCATCAGTCGAAAGCAGATTCGTGGAGAATAAAATCATGACTGAAAAATCCAATGCCCCGGAAAAAATGGACATGCGATCCATGGATATCAGAGCCAACAACCGGGCCAGACTCAAACAACTGTTTCCATCGGTGTTTACGGAAACCGTAAATGAAAACGGGGACCTGGTGGAATCCATTGATGTGGAAAAACTCAAGGCCGAGCTGGGGACGTTTTCCGATTTGTTTGAATCCCGCCGGGAGCGCTACGGCATGGACTGGCCCGGCAAAAAAGACGCCATGAAGCTGATCCAGCAGCCCTCGGTAGGCACGCTTAAGCCCTGCCGGGAAGAATCCGTGAATTTCGACAACACTGAACACCTGTTTATCGAAGGCGACAACCTGGAGGTGCTCAAACTCCTGCAAAAGTCCTATTACGGCAGGGTCAAGGTGCTTTGTCTTGATCCGCCCTACAATACCGGCAAGGAATTTATTTACCCGGACAATTTTTCGGAAACCCTGGAGACCTATCTTTCCTATGCCGGGCTGGCCGACGGCCAGGGCCGGAAATTTTCCACCAATACGCCCAATGAAGGCCGGTTCCATACCCGATGGCTGAACATGATGTATCCGAGGCTTTATCTGGCCCGGAATCTACTGCGGGATGACGGGGTGATTTTTATCACCATTGATGATAACGAAATAAGCAATTTGCGGAAGTTGTGCGATGAGATTTTTGGGGAGGAGAATTTTATTGCAACTATTGCGTGGAAACACACCCAACAAAGTAAAAATGATGAGAGGCATTTTTCCCGGCATTATAATTCAATAATCGTTTATGCTAAGGCGAAGGAAAGTTTAGAGAATTTTGCTTTTCCTCGAACAGCTAAAGACAATAAAAATTATTCAAATCCAGACAATGACCCCAAAGGGGAATGGAGATCTGGTGATGTTCGAAGTCCCAACTATCGCAAGACGCTACGTTATGACATTGTCACGCCAAAGGGTACAATAATTTTACCTCCTGAAAATGGTTGGCGTTGGTCGCAAGATGAAGTTTCCCGTAAAATTAAAACTGGAGAAATTATATTTAGTAGCGATGAAACACGTATAATAAGAAAAATTTATTTAGCAGATCAAGAAGGAAGAACACCTGAAAATTTATGGGCAGGCGAAGAATATGGCACTACAAGAGAAGCAAATTCTGAATTGAAAGATTTTTTCAATGGCAATGCTCCCTTTGATACACCCAAACCGTCTCTGCTAATCAAAAAGTTCTTGAACCTTTTTTATCGGAATAAAGATTGCCTCATTCTCGACTTCTTCGCCGGCTCCTGCACCACGGCACACGCCGTCCTTGACCTAAACAAGGAAGATGGCGGCAACCGCCAATTCATCATGGTTCAGCTTCCCGAACCCTGCGACGAAAATTCCGAAGCCTTCAAAGCCGGATATAAAACCATCGCCGATATCGGCAAGGAGCGCATCCGCCGGGTCATCAAAAAGATCGAAGCCGAGCAGGCGGCCGCTGAAAAAGACGCCGCCTCCAACTTGCCCGGCATGGCAACGGAACAACCGGCCCAAGTGGATCTGGGCTTCAAGGTCTTTAAACTCGACAAATCCAATTTCAAGCTCTGGGACGGGGCGGACCCGGATATCTCCGAAGAAAAGCTGGCCCGGCAGTTGGAACTCTTCGTCGATCACATCCACCCCAAAGCCTCCCCCGGAGACGTGCTCTATGAACTGCTGTTAAAAGCCGGGTTCACGCTCACGGAAACGGTGGTCAAAAAGACCATGGCCGGTAAAACCGTGTTTTCCGTTGCCGACGGCGCCCTGCTGATCTGCCTGGAAAACGCGATCACCCGAGAACTCATTGATGCGGTGGCCGAGGCCGAACCCATCCAATTCATCTGCCTGGATCGGACTTTCAAAGGAAACGACCAGCTCAAGGCCAATGCCGTCCAGACCTTCGAGGCTCGCAACCAGGGCCGGGACAAGGCCCAGCAAATCGTGTTTCGGACGGTATAGGGGGTGAGCCGATGAAACTCAAGTTCGACGCCACCCTGGAATATCAGCAGGAAGCCATAGCCGCGGTGGTGGATCTGTTGGAAGGAATGCCGGCCCGGCGGGGGACATTTGAAGTCAACACCGCGGCCCGCGGACAGATGGATTTGTTTACGGAACTGGGCGTAGGCAATCCGGCGATGCTTAATGATGCCATGCTGATGAAAAATCTTCAGGCCGTCCAGGAACGAAACAACATCCCCAAGTCCCGAACGCTGATGGATACCGGCAGCCCCTACGCCTTTCCCAATTTCTCCGTGGAAATGGAAACCGGCACGGGCAAAACCTATGTGTATCTGCGCACCATTTTTGAACTCAACCGCAAATACGGGTTCACCAAATTCATCATCGTGGTGCCGTCCGTGGCCATCCGGGAAGGGGTGCTGTCGTCCATCAAGATCATGGGGGACCATCTCAAGGGGCTTTACGATAATGTCGCCTTTGATTCTTTCGTTTATAACTCCAGGGATCTGAGCCGGGTCCGGCAGTTTGCCGCCTCCAATGAAATCCAGATCATGATCATCAATATCCAGGCCTTCCAGAAAGATGCCGGGGAGGTGGAGGATTATGCAAAGCTCACCGACGACCAGCGCAAAAAGCTCAACATCATTCACCAGGAGCAGGATAAAATGTCGGGCCGCCGGCCCATTGAATTTGTCCGGGCCACCCGGCCCGTTGTCGTCATTGACGAGCCCCAGAGCGTGGACAATACGCCCAAATCTCAAAAGGCCATCCGCACCTTGAACCCGCTCCTGGGTCTGCGCTATTCAGCCACCCATATCAACCCCTTTCACCTGCTTTACAGCCTGGACCCCATCCGGGCCTACGATATGCGCCTGGTCAAACAGATTGAAGTGGATTCGGTCCGCTCGGAACAAAACTTTAACGAAACCTTTATCCGGCTCGACAGCATCGGATACGCCAAAAACGCCAAAACCCCCCATGCCAAAGCCACCATTCATGAAGACACCAAAACCGGCCCAAAGGAAAAGAAAATCACCCTCAAACACGGCACCGACATCAGCGGCCAGACCAACCGGCCCGGCTATGACGGCTATATCGTAAGCAACATCAGCGCGGAGCCCGGCTTCGAGCATGTGGAATTTGCCAACAGAAAACGACTGGAGGTCAAGCAGGAGCAGGGCGGCATGGGCGAGGAGGTGGTCAAGCGACAGATTTACGAGGTGGTGGAAGAGCATTTTAAAAAGGAAAAAAAATATCAGGACAAAGGCATCAAGGTCTTGTCCCTGTTTTTCATCGACAAGGTGTCCCATTACCGCTGGTACGATGAAGACGGAAACCCCCAAAAAGGCAAAATCGCCCGCTGGTTTGAAGAAGCCTTTCAGGAATGTTCCCAAAAGGATATCTTTCAGGGCCTGATCCCGCTTTCCGTGGATGACGTTCACGGCGGATATTTTTCAGCCGATAAAAAGAGCGGCAAAGTGGTGGGCCTGAAAGATACCAGCGGTACGACCAAAGCAGATGATGAAACCTATAAACTCATCATGCGGGACAAGGAACGGCTGTTATCGTCGGAAGTGCCCCTGCGGTTTATTTTTTCCCATTCCACATTAAAGGAAGGCTGGGACAATCCTAATGTGTTCCAGATCTGCTCCCTGCGGGAAATGGGAACCGAGCGGGAGCGCCGCCAGACCCTGGGCCGGGGTCTGCGGCTGCCGGTCAACCGGGACGGGGAGCGGGTGTTTGATGAACATATCAACAAACTCACCGTGATCGCCGGCGAATCTTTTGAGGAATATGCACGGGGCTTGCAGGAAGATATTGAAAGGGATTGCAAAATCAAATTCGGTCGGATTGAAAAAATCGCCTTCGCCCGGCTGGCCGATGCCGAAACCGGCGTGGAAATGGGCCAGGAGACTTCGGCTCGTTTGTGGAACGCCTTAAAAGACGGCGGCTACCTGGATCACGTCGGGGATATCACGGACAAATTCGACCCGGCAAAGGAAGGGTTTAAACTGGAGCTCCCGCCCGAATTTGAACCCATGCGGCCGGTGATTGTCGATGAGATGAAGCGCTATATTTTCAAGAACCGGATCGTCAACAAACGGGACCGCAGAACCATCACCTACAATAAGCGTGTCGAAATCAATCCTGATTTCAAGGCCCTCTGGGATAAAATCAGCCGGAAAACCCGCTATCGCGTGGAATTTGATACTGCCGCTCTTATTGCCAAGGCCGTTGAAAACATCAAGGACATGGAGGCCATCCAGCCGATAAAGATTTTAATCGATAAAACAGCGGTGGACATCACCCAGGCCGGCGTTGAAGAAGACCGGACGGTCTTCAGCAAAACCTTCACGGTCAAGCCCCATCGCTTTCTGCCGGATATCCTCGCCTTTTTGCAGCGCGAAACCGAACTGACCCGCGCCACCCTGGTGGAGATCCTGAAACAGACCGGCCGGCTTACGGAATTTACCGTCAATCCCCAGGCATTCATGACTGAAACCGCCCGGCGCATCAACCGCGCCCTGCATGAAATGGTCATCGACGGCATCAAATACGAGCAGATCCGGGGCCAGTATTATGAAATGCGCCTGTTTGAAGAATCCGAGGTCGAGGAATATTTAAACCGCCTCTACGAGATCCAGAGCAAAGACAACCGCACGCCCTATGATTATATCCTCTATGAATCCGACCTGGAGCGGAAAGTGGCCGAGAAACTCGATGCCGATGAAAACGTGAAATTCTTCTGCAAACTGCCCCGGTGGTTTAACATCCCCACCCCGCTGGGCAATTACAACCCGGACTGGGCCATCGTCACCCAATACGGCCAAAAACTCTACCTGGTCCGCGAAACCAAATCCACCCACGACACCGCCAAACGCCGCACCGACGAAAACAAAAAAATCAAATGCGGCAAAGCCCACTTCAGCGCCCTGGGCGTTGATTTCAAGGTGGCGACAACCATTCATGAGATATTGACGGGATAAAAGGGAAGCCTTGAGAGGTGATATTCAATGATGCGTGAGGAAAGGGATAAAAGGATGGAAACGATGGGCAGCAGACTGGTGGTGGAACATCCGGTTCGCCACGGTCCGGTTGCTTCGCAAAGCCGGATATCTGGTAACGGAGTCGGAAAACGGGGAAACGGCCCTTTGCCTGGAATGACTTTATCAATGGTTTGACTTCCATCATAGAAAAATACATATTTTAACCCTAGATCAATTTTTTCAAAGGAAAACCGTGGTGATCAGAGGCCGACAAAGCGCCAGCCCCCGAAATTTTTCCATTCTCCTGCCGATCCTCCTGTCCGCATGGCTGGTCATGTGCCTCGACCCCGCCATGGCCGATGCCGATGGTCCGGAAGTGCTGGTAGGCGTATATGATAACCCGCCCAAGATTTTCATTGATGAAACCGGAAATCCCGCTGGGATTTTTATCGACATCCTTGGCCACATTGCCCGTCAAGAAGGCTGGCGGCTGCGCTTTGCATTCGGCACCTGGGCTGAAGGACTGGATAGACTGGGAAACGGGAAGATCGATCTAATGCCCGATGTGGCCCTTACATCCGAAAGGGAAAACCGGTTTTCCTTTCACCGGGTGCCGGTTCTCTCTTCCTGGTCCCAGGTTTATGCCTCCAAAAACAGCGGTATTCAATCCATACTTGACCTGGAAAAAAAACAAGTCGCCGTTCTGGAAGGCTCGGTACAGGAAAAGACTTTTTCGGGGTTTGCCGGGAATTTCGGATTGTCCATTACGCTTGTGGCTTTTCCGGACCAGGAATCCATGTTTGACGCGGTGGCTGAAGGCAAGACTGACGCGGTGATCACCAATCGATTTTACGGATTGATGAACGCCAAACGTTTTGGTCTTGAAGACACGACCATCATGTTTGAACCTTCTACCCTGTTTTTCGCGGCGCAGAAACAGAAAAAATCTAATCCCATTGATCCGTTTTATACGGGTTCAAACAAAAGCCCCGAAATTCTCCTGGCGGCCATCGACCACCATCTTTCCAATATGAAAGCCGATGCCGGCTCCGTCTATTATCAATCATTAAACCGCTGGACGTCCGAAGACATCCGCTTCAAGCTGCCGGCCTGGCTTAAAGTTTTCAGTGTCATCCTGGCGGGCACTCTGATGTTGAGTCTTCTGGGCAGTGCAGTGTTAAAATCCCAGGTAAATGCAAAAACCCAAGAACTGCGTCGGATCAACCAGGAAATGGAGCAGCGCATTATTGATCGCACGGCCGAACTGGCGGCGGCCATGGACAAAGCCAGGGAAGCAGACCGGCTTAAATCGGCCTTTCTGGCCACCATGTCCCATGAACTGCGGACACCCCTTAATTCCATTATTGGTTTTACCGGGATTCTGCTCCAGGAACTGGCCGGTCCCTTGAATCCGGAACAGCGCAAACAGATGGAAATGGTGCAGAGCAGTTCCCGGCATCTGCTGGCGTTAATCAACGACGTACTCGACATATCAAAAATCGAGGCGGGTCAGCTTGTGCTCTCCAGCGACACTTTTGATTTGCAGACATCCATCCAAAAAACCGTTGCCATTGTCGCGCCCCAGGCCGGGAAAAAAACCATCGATCTGATGGTAGACCTGCCGGAGAAGGCGGAAACACTGACCACTGATCAGCGGCGGTTTGAGCAGGTGATATTAAATTTGTTGTCCAACGCCGTTAAGTTTACTGAACAGGGAACAGTGCGGCTTGCCTGCCGGATGGAAAACGGGTATATTATTATTTCGATATCCGACACGGGCATCGGCATAAAAAACGATGAAATAGCCCATCTCTTTCAGCCGTTCCACCAGCTTGATTCAGGTCTTACCCGCAAACATGAAGGAACCGGGCTGGGGCTTTCCATTTGCCGTAAAATCGTTCATTTGATGGACGGATCCATAACGGTGGAAAGCCGTTTCGGCAAAGGCAGCACCTTTACCATGCGCATTCCGCAACATCAGGGGGCCTCATCATGAGCAACACGCTGCTGATTATTGAAGACAACGAACAGAACTTTTATCTGATGCGCTTCTTACTGGAGAAAAACGGTTTTACCATCCTTGGGACCGACACAGGGAAAGAAGGCATTGACATGGCCCTTGCCCGCAAACCTTTGGGCATCCTGCTGGACATTCAGCTCCCTGAAATGGATGGATACGCCGTTGCCGCTGAATTAACAAAACATCCTGAAATGTCAGACATTCCAATTATCGCGGTGACCTCCTATGCCATGGTGGGAGACCGGGAAGCCATCCTGGCGGCCGGGGCCACCGGGTATATTGAAAAGCCCATCAATCCGGAAACCTTTGTCGATGAAATCCGGCAATATCTGCCCCGGACCGATTAATCCCCAGGGCGCCAAAGCTTCTTGCCGATCATTTGCAAACAGCCTGGAAAACGCGGCACCAACGGCAACTTCAAAGGAGAGAAGCGATGAAAATTCTTATCGTGGACGACCAGGAAGCCAACAACTATCTGCTGGAGTCCCTGCTCAAAGGAAACGGCCATGAGGTTCTGACGGCAGCCAACGGCCAAGAAGCATGGGAGCTGCTCAGAACGCACCCGGTTGACCTGATCATCAGCGATATTCTCATGCCGGTAATGGATGGGTTTCAGTTGTGCCGGAAGATCAAAACCAATCAAGATCTGAAACACCTTCCGTTTATTATTTACACCGCCACCTACACCGGTCCAAAGGATGAGGAATTTGCACTTAAAATCGGCGCGGATCGCTTTATCGTTAAACCCTGCGAACCGGATGCGTTTATCAAAGCGGTCCATGACGTCATGAAAAAACATCCGGACGAAAACGACGAACCCTTGCCGCCGGTTCCGAATGAAGAAGTCCTCAAGCTCTATAATGAACGTCTGGTGCGAAAGCTTGAAAAAAAAATGCTGGAACTCGAAAATGAAGTCCAGACCCGACGGGAAAGCCAGGAAAAATATAAATCCATACTCGATAATATAACCGATGGATATTACGAGGTGGATCTTGCCGGCAACCTGACCTTTTTTAATCATTCCATGTGCAGAATCCTCGGCTATTCAGACCAGGAATTGCTGGGAATGAACAACCGTACCTTCATGGACGGCGAAAACGCAGAAAAAGTATTTCAAACATTCAATCATGTCTATACCACCGGCGAACCTCGGCGCGCCCTGGACTGGGAACTGATTCGAAAAGACGGGAAAAAATGCAGCGTGGACACATCGGTCTCCCTGATCAAGGACGCGGAGGGCAAGTCTATAGGTTTTCGCGGGGTGGCGCGGGATGTCACGGAACATAAAAAAGCCGAAAAAGACAAACAGCGCCTGGCCGAACAATTGCAACAGGCCCAGAAATTGGAATCCATCGGCCGGCTGGCCGGAGGCGTGGCCCATGACTTCAACAACCTGCTGTTGATTATTCAGGGGTATACCGAAATGGTGTTAAACGATCTGGATAAGGAACACACCCACCATGAACCCCTGGAACAGGTTTATCAGGCCGGGTTGCGCGCCAAAAGCCTAACGCAGCAGCTCCTGGCGTTTTCCCGCAACCAGGTTCTAAAAACCAGAGTGGCGGAGATCAATGCCGTAGTGACGGGATTTGAGAAACTCCTGGGCCGGTTGATCGGTGAGGATGTTCATCTGGCCATCACCCGAACAACAACAACTCATCTTCCCGTGAAAGCGGATATCGCTCAATTGGAGCAGGTGCTCATGAATCTGGCGATCAACGCCCGGGACGCCATGCCCGATGGCGGGACCCTGCGCATTGAGACCTCAAAGACCGAACTGGATGACTACGCCATTGATGGAAGACCCGGCGTTCTGCCCGGCAGCTACGCCGTTATTCATGTCAGCGATACCGGATGCGGCATGGATAAGACAACACTTGATCGCATTTTCGAACCGTTTTTCACCACAAAGGAGCCGGATAAAGGCACCGGCCTCGGGCTGGCCACATCCTACGGCATCATCCGTCAGCACAACGGCGATATCCGGGTGCACAGTGAACCGGGGAAAGGATCGACATTTACCATCTATCTGCCGCTGAGCCCGGATCCGCCGGCCGGCATGAGCGGTTGATTCCTGATCATGCGTTAATTCGCCATTAGCAGGCGATATCAGAAAAAATATCGCTTTCGGGATGAAAAGGATACCATATAAAAATGGAAACATTCCACATACAGTATATTTTTCAGCTCGATGATGGAAAAACCGAATCTTTCGACATTTGCATCAACGCCCGGCAGCTTGAATTGATCCGAAATACGTCCGCGCCTTTGCCGGACTGGGCCGAACTCGGTTTCCACCAGTGCAGCCATTGTCCGCTGGATGCTGCCGCCTATGCATATTGTCCTTTGGCGGCAAATCTCTCGGATGTGGTGAGCCGCTTCAAATCGGTTATCTCTCATAACCGGATAAAACTGACGGTGATCACGCCCGATCGGCGGATTTCCAGACAAACCACGGCGCAGAAAGGCATCAGCTCCCTTCTGGGGCTTATCTGCCCGATCAGCGGATGCCCGCATGCGGCTTTTTTCCGTCCCATGGCCCGGTTTCATCTTCCCCTGGCCACGGAAGCGGACACCATCTTCCGGGCAACGGGGATGTATCTGCTGGCTCAATATTTTATCCGCAAGGAAGGTCGGTCGGATGACATGGAACTTGACGGACTCAAACAAATCTATCAAAACATGCATATCATCAATATGCACATGGCTGAGCGTATCCGAAAGGCATCGGTGATGGATTCGTCGGTGAACGCCATTATCGTGCTCGATGTCTTTACCCATGTGCTTCCTTTTGCCATTGAAGATCAACTTGAAGACATCCGTTATCTTTTCGAGCCGTTCTTTTCAAATCATCCCTACCCCACTGATTTGCCAAAATCAGGAGAATGAAAATGATCCCGCCAAACAACATGGCCGAGTTTTTCGCTCAAAAGGACCGGAACACAAGCCGCATCATGAATGCCGCACCTTTCGGCGTCGTGGTCTTTAACGAGGACGAGCGTATTGTTTATACGAATTCACTGGCAAAAGCGCTTTTCGGCATCAAAATAACCGAAACGGGCCGCCTGCGGTGCGGCGATTTTATCGACTGTTTCAACCGGTTCGAGGACCCCGGTGGATGCGGTTTCGCCCCGGTTTGTCTGGATTGCGCCGTTGACCAGGCCATCCGATCAGCGTTGTCCGAAACTCCGGACCCGACGGTATGCGATGGGGAATGGTTGATCCATCGCGAAGATGAAGAAGACGACATCTGGATCAAATTCAAAACCACCGCCATTACCATCGATGATCAAAAGTTTGCGGTAATGGGCATTGATGACATCACCCAGCAACGGCAGGATCATGAAAAGTTGAAAAGCGCCTTAACCGAACTGTCGATCATCCATGAGCATGCGCCCATTGCCATGCTGCTGGTGGACCGGGATCGGCGCGTGCGGAAAGTCAACGGATACGCCGCTCTGTTTGCCGGCCGCAAGGCAGATGACATGATCGGCATGCGCGGCGGCGAAGCCCTGCGCTGCCTTCATCATTTAGATGATCCCGAGGGCTGCGGCTTCGGCCCGGCCTGCGCCGAATGCCGGGTCCGCCTGGCTGTGCTGGAAACCTTTGCCACCGGCGCAGGCCGGCAGGAGGTGGAATCCTGGCTTCCTTTTCCCCGGAATAACGGCGTGGAAGAACGCTGCCTGCTGATCTCCACCGCCTATTTAAAAATCGATAACACGGAACGGGTGCTGGTCTGCGCCCAGGATATCACGGATCGAAAAAAGGCCGAAAAACTGGTTCACGATAGCCGGCAACGGCTGGAAAGCATTTTTCGCGCGGCCCCGGTGGGCATCGGCGTGGTGAAGAACCGCGTCATCATGGAAGTCAATGCCCGACTTTGCGATATCACCGGCCGCGGAGCCGACGGACTCATCGGACAGAATGCACGAATATTATACGCGACGGACGCTGATTATGAATTCGTGGGACATGAGAAATACAACCAGCTACGGGAGCGGGGCACCGGAATAGTGGAAACCCGATGGCAGCGCCCGGACGGACGTATTATCGATATTCTGCTGGCATCCACCCCCATGGATAAAAAAGATCTTACAAAGGGCGTGACCTTTACGGCAATGGATATCAGTGAACGCAACCGGGATCGGGAAAAACACCGCCTGCTCGAAGCGCAATACCACCAGGCCCAGAAACTGGAATCCGTGGGCCGCCTGGCTGGGGGGGTGGCCCATGACTTCAACAATCTGCTTTCGGTGATTCTTGGCTATGGGGAAATGATCATGGAGGAACTCGCCCGGGACCATCCCCATCATGAACTTATGGTGGAAATTCACCAGGCCGCGGACCGGGCCCGGCATCTCACCCGGCAGTTGCTGGCCTTTTCACGCAAGCAGGTCCTGGAAATGCACATTATTGATATCAACGGCGTTGTGAAAGGCTTGACCAAGCTGTTGCACCGGATCATCGGCGAGGATATCCGCCTTGAATTCACCCCCGGGTCGGGATCGATTACGGTAAACGCCGATACGGCCCAACTGGAACAGGTGCTGATGAACCTGGCGGTCAATGCTCGTGACGCCATGCCCGACGGCGGCGCCCTCACCCTTGAAACCAATATCGTGGAACTCGATGAGGAATATGCCCGCACAAGGCCGGGAGTCAAACCAGGCCCTTACGCCATGATCGGGGTCAGCGACACGGGCTGCGGCATGGATAAAGAGACCATTGAACTGATTTTCGAGCCGTTTTTCACTACCAAGGCCAAGGACAAGGGCACCGGCCTGGGACTGGCCACCTCATACGGCATCATTAAACAGCATGACGGGAATATTTGGGTCTACAGCGAACCGGGCAAAGGCACCAGCTTCAAGATCTATCTGCCGCTGTGTATCGAAACCGAAATCAAAATCGATCCAGCAGATCGGAAACGCGAATCGGTCGAAGGCTCGCCCACGGTCCTGGTCGTTGAAGATGATGTCCCGGTTCGCAAACTGGCCTGCGGCATCCTGAGGCGGGGGGGATATACGGTGATTGAAACCGACTCGGCCACTGATGCCGTATTCCGGGCAGCGGACCATGAGGGCGCAATTCACCTGGTTTTATCGGATGTGGTGATGCCCGGCATGAAAGGACCGACGGTATGGGAACATATCCGCCGCCACCATCCCGGCGCCCGGGTCCTGTACATGTCCGGGTATACCGACGACGTCATCGTCCGCCACGGCATCCTGGCCGACGGCATCGCCTTCATCCAGAAACCGTTTACCGCCAATGGACTTTTAGATAAGGTGGTGTCCCTGCTGCAATCGCAGGGGATGTAGACAAAAAAATTTCCTACATAATCCAGATATAACTTCCCGTGGCAATCCGGGCAGATGCTGCGGGAAAACTCCCCGTCCGAATGCTCGTGCAGGTATTTTTTCCAACTGGCTCCAATAGCCTTTATCGTTCCGGATTTTCTTGCAATGACAGCAGCACCAAATCCGGATGCGTTTCACGAACCAGGCGAAGCCCCATTTCCCCGGTGTCCGCTTCCGCCACCGAATACCCGGCTTTGCCAAGCAACCGGACAGTAGCGAACCGGTTTTCCATCATTGGCGATAAGAAAATCCACTGCCTGCTGTTCCTTGTTTTTAATGAAGTGCAGCGTAAATGTTCCGTATCCCATATCATTCCAAGAGGTCACCGCTTCTATACTCCAATGCCTCCCGCACCCCGGCGGCCAGGCTTTTCGTGGAAAACGGCTTCTGAATGAAATGCACGCCGGCATCCAACACTCCGTGGTGGGCGATGACGTTTGCCGTATATCCGGACATGAACAGGACCTTGAGGTCCGGATAAAGGGCCTGGAGTTTTTGGGCCAGGTCTCGGCCGTTCATCTCCGGCATCACCACGTCGGTCATCAGCAGGTGGATTTTTCCAGCATGTTCGGCGGCTACATCCAAGGCCAGGGTCGGCGTTTCAGCGGTCAGCACCTGGTAGCCGAGTTTTTCCAGCATCATTTTACT
>CAZRES010000074.1:0-15286 GCA_964598885.1 uncultured Desulfobacteraceae bacterium
GTTTTCCGACGGCACCAGCATATCCGCGGTCAACAGGCGGAGCCGCTCGGCAACGATGGTGGCTCCGCTCAAATCGGTTTCGGGCAGGACAATGATAAATTCTTCTCCGCCGAACCGCGTCACCCAGTCCAGATCCGTTCGCAGCGCATCGCGCATCTGCTGAGCGAATGTTTTCAGAACCTGATCCCCGGTTTGATGTCCGTGTTGATCGTTGACGGCCTTGAAATGATCGATATCGGTCATGATGATGGAGAGAGGGTGCCGGTAGCGGGCGGCCCGCTTGATGGCTTTGGGAAGATGATTGTTCAGATAAAGACGGTTGTATACCTGGGTCAGGGGATCAGTGATGGAAAGCATGGCGATTTCATGGTTGCGCTTTTTCAGCGAAGATTCCAGCCGGACGATCCGCTCAGCAGACGACAGGCGGGCGATCAGCTCATTGTCGTCTACGGGCTTGGTCAGATAATCGTCCGCCCCGGCTTCCAAACCCTCCACGATGTCGTTTTTGGAATCCCGCGCCGTAAGCAAAAAGATATAGACATATTTTCCGAAATCATGCTTGCGAATGGCCCTGCACAGTTCCGAGCCATCCATTTCCGGCATGATCCAGTCCGTGATGACGATGGAAATGTCGTTGTTGAGCATGGCGCTCATGGCTTCAAGTCCGTTCTGGACGAGGATGACATGATAGCCGTTTTTGTTAAGGATATACTGGAATTTCAGTGCCTGGGTCCGGCTGTCTTCCACCAGAAGGATCGTGCAGTCTTTTTTATTATCCATTCCTCATCACCTGCAAAAAAAGAATTGTCACATCATTTAACGGTATTTATAGGAGTCTTTCCAGGACTTCGAGCAGATTGCTCTGGTCGAAGCTGCTTTTTACAATATAGGCGTCCGCCCCGGCTTCCATGCCCCTTTCCCGGTCCGCCGGGGCATCCAGACTAGTGACCAGTATCACCGGCAGGGTTGCCAGCCCGCTGTCGGACCGTATCTGTCTGGTAAGGGAGATGCCGTCCTGCCGCGGCATCTCGACATCGGCCACCACGCCATCAAAAGATCCCGCCTTGAGTTGTTCAAAACCGTCTTGGCCGTCAATGGCCGTAGAGATCTGGTATCCTGTGGCCTCAAGGATATTTTTCAGCAGGGTCCGCGATGTGAACGAGTCTTCCACAATCAGGATGGATTTTGGTTTTACATCCGGAGCCGGGGACAGACCCCGGGGCATGGGGCCGGAGACGGGACTTTCGCCTGCAAGCCGGATCAAATCCGCGGCATTGATGACCGGGACAACCCGGCCCGTGCCGAGTATGGCGGCCCCCGAGATGGCGGGAACCCGACGGATCTGTTTGCCGAGATTTTTGACAAGCACTTCCTGTTCATCAATGACCGCGTCGACCATCACGGCCATCTCGTCCGCCCCGGCTGATAGGATCAGGACCGGTCTTTCTTTTTTTTGCAAAGCAGATGCGGATTTATGTTCATGATCCTGCGGCAGATTAAAAATATCGACCAGATCGGCAAAAGAGACCGCCTTGTCCTTGAACAGGATGATGGCGCGGTTTTCCGCGCTTTTGATATCATCCGGCGTGATCAGCAGGATATGGGCCACATGCACCGTGGGAATGATGAAATAATGCCCGGCAGAGCAGAACAGCGTCCCTCTGAAGGTGGAAAGTGTGATGGGCAGATAAATCCTGAATATGACGCCGCGCCCGGGCATATTCTGAATTTCGATCTGTCCGCCGATGCCTGCGATTTGATCCTTCACGATCGCCATGCCCAGCCCTCGTCCGGACAGATCCGTAATCAGGGAACGGGTTGACACGCCGGAATGAAAAATCAGCATTGCCGCTTCTTCATCCTTTATGGCCTGGGCCTGTTCAAAGGATATGATTCCTTGTTTGACCGCGCTTTGTTTGATGGTGGCAATGTCAAGGCCGTTGCCGTCGTCGGCAATGCTGATATCAATACGGTTGCTCTGATTTTGAGCGACATGGATGCGGATCGTGGCGTGTTCAGGTTTTCCGTCACGTATCCTGGTTTCCGGGGATTCAACGCCGTGATCCACGGCATTGCGGATTAAATGAATAAAAGGATCTTTTATGATCTCAAGAATCCGTTTATCGATTTCAATGTGTTGGCCGGAAAATTCGATGGTGGCCTTTTTCCCCTGGGATCGGGAAATATCGCGGACCATGCGCGGCATCACCGCAAAAAGGAATTCAAAGGGAAGCAGGGCGGTCTGTTTGACTTCTTCCAGAAAATCGTCAATCATGGCGCCGAAAAGGCGGTTATTCTGCTCCAGGGCGGCCGTCAGATCGGTGATATCCCCCATGACCGGCGGTAGATGGCCGGATTTTTTGATCCATGTCCGCAGGGCATCGCGGATGGTTTTCAACTGCTCCTGATGTTGCATCAGCATCTGTTTGAGCGGGATCAGTTCTTCGGTTTTCAGCAGCAGCCGGTCCAGCTTGGCGGTTTTGATCCGGACGGTATCCATCGCAGATGAGGGGGATGCAGGGTGCGGTTGAAGTGGTTCGGGGTGAATGCCGGCGGTTTTGTCGGTACCTGTATCAGCGGTTTCCAACGAGAGCGGTATTGCTGGAGCCTGACTTGGCAAGGGCGGGCAAATCCCGGCTGAGGCACGATCGAGTTGCCCGGCGATTCGAAAAAGATCTGATATTGGGGAATCATCGCCGGCAAGATGGGCGTTAATGGCGGCAACGGCCTGGTGAAGCAGGTCGAACAGATCGGGAGAAAGATCGGTTGTGTCTTTTTTTACGGATGAAAACAGGGATTCCATGGCCTGACACACGGCTTCCACCGGTTCGATGTTGACCGAACGCGCCGCTCCTTTCAGGCTGTGGGCTTCCCGGTACACCACTTCGAGCAGTTGAGACTTTTTTTCCGATCCCGAGGATTTTTCCAGGGCATCTAAATTCAAAAACATGCTTTCGATGCGTTCTTTTGCCTCGATAAGAAAGGCGTCCATGAGGAGTTGCTGCAGATCCTGATTCATGCGTCCGTCGCCTCTTTGAAAATGCGCGGGTTATATTCTGTAAGAGGAGGTAATATCCTTCATGGTCTGCACCATATCCTCAAGACCGCGCAAAGCGTCCTCCAGTTGCTTGACCGCTTCGAGGTTTTGATGGGTGGCGTCATTGATGCTTTCCATGGCTTGGGAAAGCTGATCCATGCCGGTCAATTGTTGCTGGTTGGAGGCAGTGATCTGCATGGCGGCTTCGGCCGATTCGGTGACGCGCTGTGCCAGCCGTTCGATGGAATCACCGGCTTGCTCCGAAAGTTCAACGGCTTCCTCAACGGTTTTGATGCCGCGTTCTGTGGCCATGACCGCAGCGGATGTGGCTTTTTGGATATCTTCCAGAATGGAGCGAACCTGGTTGGTGGCATCCTTGGACTGGTTGGCCAGAGACTTGACTTCCTGGGACACCACCGAAAAACCCCTGCCGTGCTCTCCGGCCTTGGCGGCTTCAATGGCCGCGTTAACGGATAAAATATTGGACTGATCAGCGATATCGGAGACCGTGTTGATGATCTCTTCGATATTTTTGGTCTGTTCGCTCAGCCTGATGGTGCCTTCGGCGATATAATGCATTTCCGACTTTATCCGGTCAATTCCGGTCTGGGTGTTTTGCGTCGCCGTTTTGCCGGCATTGGATATTTTTGCCGCGTTTTCAGCAATCTGAGACACGTACTGGGCCTTTTCCGTGGCGATGAGAGAGGTTTGCTTGACCTCTTCCACCGTGGTGGTGACTTCGCTGATGGAGGTGGAGGTTTCGGATGCGCTGGACGCAATCTGAGATGCGGTAGTGGATATGCGGCTGATGGAAGCGACCAGCAGGTTTGTGGATTCGGCAATGCGCCGGATCTGCTTTCGGAATTGCCTGGTTCCTTCATTGAACGTTTTCATGAGCACGCCGATTTCGTCAGGGCGCTGTTTCATGGATTCCGGAAGACTGACGGTAAAATCTCCGTCATTAAACAAAACAATACGGTAAGATAAATCGTTGATGGGCCTGGCGATGATTCTGGATTGAAAAAAACCGGCCGCTCCTACCAGAATGACAATAATGGCGATCGCCCAGAAAATATTATAACGTAATTTGTCCAACAGTTGAAAAGCTTCGGTCTGATCAATCTGGGTGATGATCGCCCAGTCGAATCCGGTTTTCATAATTTCATCCAGTCCAAGAGGCGCATAGGCGCACAGCACATTTACCCCGCGGTAATCCGTGATACGGCCAATGCCGGTTTTGTTTTCAAAGGCCAATCGGGGCGCCATAAAATCAACGTTTTGTTGCAGGACGCTTCCCTGGTGAACGTCCTGGAAAGGCGACCGCATCAGCAGATCCTGACCCACCAGATAGGTTGCATACGCTTCCCCCCTGCCGATTTGACTCAACATAAGGCGATGGATCTGTTTGGCGTCGATCTGAAAAATCAACACCGCGGCCAGATCGCCCATCGCATCGTAAACAGGCGCTCCCATGAATAACGACAGAAGCTCTTCGGTCTTGAGAGGTGTCATGTCGGTCATCATGGGCTCATGGGAGACGATGATGGTTTCGGTCATTTTCGCGATAATGGGCGGCATGGAATCAGGGCCGCCGGCTTTCCCGTCTGATGATACCGTATCCCCGGCTGCTTCATAGAGCACGTGACCATTCGGGTCGATCAAAAGGATGTCGGTTAAGCCGAAAACATTCATATGATAGGCAAGAACCGGACGCATTTCCGTATAGGCGCCGGTTTCCAGCATCTTGCGGATATGCTCCGAACGCGATAGAAGAACAATGTTGCGCATGCGGTTCCGGAGGTATTCCAGAGCCTGCTGTTTCTTGATTTCGTTGATGGACGTGATGTGATCGTAGGCGGCGTTTTTCAAGGTTTCCCTGGAATAATAATAGGTCAAAGAGCCTAGAATGAGTACCGGGATGAGCCCTACCATAAAAAACTGGATGATCAGTTTTACCATGATACTTTTTGCAATAAAGCGGAGCATCGCCAGATCCCTCCAGCATTAGAAGTTTTATGTTTAATAATCGATATCAATCACCATTTCAGGCGCGCAAAGCAGTTTTTCGGCGTCAAGAATCACCGCACCGTCGCCGGATACCCCGAAAAGGTAGTCAGACCGGATGCCGGTCAGCGTCGGCAGGGAAGCCGTTATTTCATCCGGGACAATATGGCGAATACCGAGGATGTTATCTGCAAGCAGACAAAATTCCATATTCCTGTTTTTCAGAATAACGAGCATTTTTTTCTTTTCTGGGTTCTCATGATATATGCCGAAAAATTTTTTCAGATCCACCACCGACATAATTTTCCCCCGCATGTTGATAATGCCCGGTATAAAATCCGGGGCGCCGGGAATGTATGACACATTCTGGAGCGGAGCAACCCCGCTGGTATGACGCACTTCAATCCCGTAAACTTCCTCTGCCAGGCAAAATGCCAGGATGGCAATACGATCGATGGCATCTTTACGGGCTTCTTCGATGGCCAGCGACCGGGCCCGGGCCGCAAGGATTTGCTCCGGTGTTTTCGGTGTTACCGGATACGGACCGTTCATTTTATGCTTGTCCTCTTTTTTGAATCATGCCGGTAATGGTTTCGGATAAACGGGCCGCGGTCATGCCCTCGGAGAAAGGAAGCATATCGTCGGGATCCCGTTCTTCGAGGAGTTGAAGGGCATTTTGAAGACTTTTTTCTCGTGACGGTGATTTGTTTAACAGGCCCGCCATGAAATGGGCCATGACAAAATTCGGATCAAGAAACAGCGCCTGTTTGAGGGCTTGAATTGCCGCCGGGATATCTCCGGCGGACTGCAGGATGGTGGCCCGGAAAAAATGGATATCAGGATTGAGTTTTTCCCATGAGATGGCGCGATCGCACCACTGCAAAGCCTTTTGCATTTCGCCGATGTTGGCATAGGACCGGGCCAAAAGAATCATGGCGTCCGGGGCCATTAAAAAGGCGGGCTCGTCGGTGTTGATTTTCTCCACCAGGTGTTCAAGCAGGGCTGTCGCTGACGCGTAATTTCCTTTTTCATACAGTGCCGATGCTTCCTGATAGACCGTGATATGCGGTTTTTTTCTTTGCCGGCTGGATTCGGAAATCATGGTTTTGCCGGTTGCCTCGTTTGGATGAGCCTGAACAGCAGAACGCTCTGCGCTGGTTTTCGGCGGCCGCGATATATCAATATATTGATGATGTCTCAGAGTTTCGATTCCTCCAGGCGGGCATTTCCGGTGCAACAGAGTATTGGAATAGCGTATGGGCTTGAGGCGGGGTGATGCAACAAAGCCGGTTTCCGCCGGTCCGGTAATCAGCCACCCGTTTATCGCCAGCAATCGGGTCAGTTTTTCCAGCACCTGCGTGCGAACATGCTCTTTAAAATACATCAGGACATTGCGGCAAAGGATGATATGAAAGGACTCCCGGAAACCAAGCCCAGATGGATACTTTTGTTCCATGAGGTTCAGTCGGCGGAACCGGACTTTTTTTCGGATACGGGTTAAGAGCTTAAAGTATCCGTTTTTCATCGGCGTGAAGTATTGGTTGATGATGGAATCCGGGGTTTCCCGGAGCGACCAGCGGGAGTATATGCCTTTTTCGGCTTTTTCCAGAAACAAGGGATTGATGTCGGTTCCTATGATGGTAATCGGTCTTTCCCGAACCATTGGAAACGCCTGGTCAATGAGAATGGCGATGGAATAAGGCTCTTCGCCGCTCGCGCATCCGGCGCTGAAAATATTGACGGGTTGATTGTCGCCAACCAGTTGTGATATCAGTTCCCGCAATATCTGATCCTTTAATACCTGGAACAGGTGTTTGTCCCGAAAGAAATAGGACTCTCCAATGGTCAGGCGGGTCACCAGGGCGTCGTGTAAACGGCTGTCCGGGGATGGCGGGAGAATTTGCTCCAGAAACTCCAGGGTATCCATTTTGTAAGCCGCGGCGGCAGTTTGCGCGGCTTTTTTCAGCATGTGCCAATTTTTTCGGGGGAAATGGAGACCGGTCTGCAAGGCGATCCATGCGCTGATTTCTTCAAGCAGATTGTCGGTGATATCATGATTCATGATATCACCTGATCATGACGCAAGTGATCAAAGACCTGATTGACTTTTTTTTCTGGGAAAAGCTGGTCCAGGCTGTAAACCAGAATGGTTCGGCTGTTTCTGGCGGCGGTTCCGGTGATAATGTCTTCCATGCCGGGAAACATGCCGGTCGCGGGCGCAATATCATCGGCATTGAGCTCGATTACGGCATCGATATCATCCGTGAAAAACGCGATACGATGACTGTTCGCCCAGGCAACAATGAGTTTGTCCGTCACCCCGGGAGGGCGGGATGTTCGGCCGAGCTGTTTTCGGATATCTAAGACCGGGATGATCCGGCCCCGCATATTGAGCAGCCCCAAAAGCAACTCAGGACCGTTTTGAACGTACGTCAGCGCCGCGGCCCGCACAACCTGTCCAACGGCGTGGACATCCAGCGCATAAACCTGGTCATCAAGGGAAAACAAAATAAAGACGCGTTTATTCATAACCGGCATCCGACATAGAATCTCGGGTGTACGTGGCCATATTTTTTCGAGATTATGGCATTCTCCTTTTTTTTGCAAGGAAAAGCTCGGAACAACTGGAAAATATTACTCTAAATCGGCTAGGCAAAACACCACTGCCGGAAACAGTATCGGGAATGGAAGCGGTTTGACCTTGACATGGATTAAAATAATTGAAACAAGAAGATAACCATTTAGAAAATAAGAAAAATATCATCCATATGTTTCCTGGGATGCAGGCAGGTGCGTCTTGAAAGACATCGCAAAAATCAGATCGCGTTTTATAGGGTTTATAATGGCGGTAAATCTCATTCTGCTGACGGTATCGGCCGTTGCCGCGGCGGATGATCGCGGCGTCCGGAACTTAGTGGATCATACCGGCCGGTCTGTTGCCGTGCCGGTCTCTCCAGCGCGGATAGTCGCGCTGGCTCCCAGCGTTACGGAGATTGTATTCGCCCTGGAACGTCAGGAGCGCTTAAAAGGAGTTACCCTTTTCAGCGATTATCCGGAAGCAGCGCAAAAATTTCCGAAAATCGGTTCATACATACATCCGGATATTGAAAAAATTGTCTCCTTGGCGCCGGATCTCTGCATCGCCGTAAAGGACGGCAATCCCAAACAGGTGGTCATGCGTATTGAAGACTTAGGGATTCCGGTTTATGCCGTAAACCCGAGATGCCTGGAAAGCGTTATGGCCTCCATCATCGATATCGGAAGATTGCTGGATGCATCGGCCAAAGCCGAAGAGATTGTGACGGATATGCGATATCGAATGGATCGGGTGGCACAGCGGTTGGAGCAAAAAGCGGACCGGCCACGGGTGTTTTTTCAAATCAACGCATCTCCCATTGTGTCCGCCGGGCACGATACCTTTATCCATGAATTGATTGTGCGGGCCGGCGGGGAGAATCTGGCCGGTGACCAGCCATCCTATCCCCGGTTCACCATGGAGCAGATTCTGGTCCTGTCGCCGGATATTATCATCGTGACCACCATGTCGGGAAAGGGGGAATCCGATGCCGTGGTGGAAGAGTGGCGGCAATGGACCCGGCTGCCCGCTGTGAAAAATAACCGGATCTATGTGGTGGATTCGGGTTTGTTCGACCGTCCCGGCCCCCGTATCATCGACGCCCTTGAGCTTCTGGCGCGATTGATTCATCCGCATCAGGGCGAGAAATAGACAGGAATATCAATGCAGGCAGTTCTCAAGCGCACCCTTTTGACAACACTGGTCACCCTGATGATGATGGCCGCGGCCATGATCGCCGGGCTGATCTTCGGGTCCGCCGGGACCGGTTGGCGCGCACTTGCAGAAACCGTTAAGGGGTTTTTGGAGCCGGACAGTCTCTACCATCAGATCGTCTGGCAGCTTCGAATGCCGCGCGTCATCATGGCGGCCATGGTCGGGGCCACCCTTTCTCTGGGGGGACTGGTGTTTCAGGCATTGCTGCGCAATCCTCTGGCGGAGCCTTATATTCTCGGAATTTCAGGTGGAGCGGCCATCGGCGCCATCATCGGGATCCTGCTGGGGCTGTCGCATTTTCCGGGAATCAGTGTTTTTTCTTTTTCCGGCGGCATGACCACCCTGATTCTGGTGCTGGTGATTGCATCCGGTCCGACATTGCTGAAAAAAGAGACACTGCTTCTTTCCGGGGTCATGGTCAATGCCTTCTGCTCGGCGGTGATCATGTTTTTGATTTCCCTGACAACGGATGCCCGGGTGCATAATATTCTGTTCTGGCTCATGGGGGACTTATCGGCCGGAGGGAAAGCCGAGGCCCTTCAGATGGCCATCATGGTGATTCCCTGCTTTATCGTCGTGTTCTGGCTATCAAACGCCATGAATCTGTTGATGATGGGAAAAGAAACCGCGTATTCCATGGGCGTCAATGTTAAAATGCTGACCGTGGTCCTGCTGGTCATTACCTCGTTCATGGTCAGCGCCACGGTGAGCCATTGCGGGCTGGTGGCTTTTGTCGGGCTGGTGATTCCTCACCTGTTTCGACTGGCGCTGGGAGCCGATCACCGGGTGCTGGTGCCGGCCTGTATCTTTGGAGGCGGGGCCTATCTGGTGATCTGCGATCTGTTGGCCCGGACCCTGCCCCGGTCCGGTGAGATGCCCGTTGGCGTGATTACCGCCATGATCGGGGCCCCGGTGTTTATTATTCTGCTCAAGAGGTCATCCTGATGAACACGGCTGTGGGAGCGCACGATCTGACCTATGCCTATCCGTCCGGAGACGTGCTGAAACGATTGTCTTTTTCCGTTCGACAGGGCGAATTTTTCATTATCATCGGTCCCAATGGATCGGGAAAGACCACCCTGGCCAGAATCGTCGCCGGGCTGCTAAGGCCAAAGACCGGAAAAATCGACATGAAGGGCCGCCCTCTCAAGGCTTACGGCCGGAAGGAAAAAGCCAGAAAAATCGCCTTTGTCCCCCAGTTTATTCCCTTGGATTTTCCTTTTTCGGTGGAAGACGTGGTGCTCTTCGGCCGGACCCCCCATCTGGGCATTTTCGGTCTGGCCGGCGATGCGGACACTGCCCTGGCACGCCAGGCCATGGCATTCACCGAGGTGGAAGACCTTGCCCATCGTCGGCTGGATCAGCTTTCCGGCGGCGAACGCCAGCGGGTCTTTATTGCCAGAGCCATCTGCCAGGATCCGGAATTGATGGTTTTAGATGAGCCCACCGCTTCCCTGGATCTGGCTCATCAATTGCGGATCATGGACCTGATGGAAAAAATGAAGGCAAAAAAAAAGATCACCGTAGTCATGGTGTCCCATGATCTCAACCTGGCCGCCATGTATGCCGACACCCTGCTTCTCATTCATAAAGGCCGGCTTGTCCGCTGCGGCCCGCCGGCCGAAGTGCTGACCTATGAGACCCTGGAAACCGTATACGGATGCACGCTGCTGGTGGATGAAAACCCCCTGGATCGATCTCCCCGGGTTACCCCGGTTCCGGGGCGCTTTATTCATCGGCACTGATTTTTCCCGGCGCACTAAATGATTTTCCGGAAAGCCTCAACAGGTTCTCCCGGGCGAAATCAATGCCCGGATCAATATCCAATGCAATGCGGTAATAGGCCGCGGCGTTTTCCACATCTCCCATGTCCCGGTAATTGGATCCGATGTTGGCGTAATCGATGGCTGATGACGGATTCAGCCGGATGACTTTCTTAAAGGCGTAAATGGCTTTTTCGTGCTGTTTCAGCTTGAAATGACAGAACCCCATGAGATTATAAATATCCGTGCGCTCGTCGTCCCATTCCAGAGCCTTTTGTAAGACTTCCAGAGCCGCTGTGTAGTTTTGGCGTTCTTTCAGACAGATGGCCATATGGACGTAAATGGAGGGAATATCCTGGGGATCCGGATTCAATTCAAGGGCGTTGGCGAAAAACCGGTAAGCGGTTTCCGGATCATTGAGAGCCAGACAGCATTGCCCCATGTAAAAATGGATATAATAGCGATCCGGCAAACGCTGGTCAGCCTGTTGCAGCTTTTTAAAGGCTTCGGCGGGATCAACTGTTTCGGTGATGAGCTTGCAGGAAAACATCCCCACGCTGGTGGCCGCGGCCCGTTCCCGGAAGCGGGCGCCGGGAACCATCGTGTAAAACGCCGGAATATCAAGCATTGGATGGGTAGTGGGAATGGTGATCACCGGCAGATTTTGGTCGGCAAGCCGCGCGATGCAGTTAAATACTTCGGTTGTGATATTGGCGTCGGAAATATCCGGCAGATCCGTGATGTTGACCATGGACGGTGGATGGGTGATATAGGCGGCCGCATCCAGGGAGGAAAATTTGGGCAGGCCGCTGGCCACGTAATTAGATGCCTGGATGAAATCGCCGGCAAGCTGGGCGGTTTCGGCCAGCGCGCGGCTAAATGCCTTCTGCGGGCAGGGGGCCGTTCCCGCGGTCCAGACGATTTCGCTGGCGCCGGGAAACGTCGCGGGGTCCCAGGCCAGAACCCCTACCGTTGGAATGCCGGTATCCAGCGTAAAATCCGACACGTGAAGCTGAATCTTGTTTTTCGCGTATTTGGCGATCATATCCAGAACAACGGGATCCGTGGCAGATGACGGATCAATGCCGGAAACGGCAAGTCGGTCGCGGCTGACGCGGGCGGATACGTGGCGCTCGACGATTTCACAGATTCCCTGGCAAAGGGCCTCTTCAGAACAGTTGCCCGCTGATGTGCCGTTAAACTGATTGATGGCGAAAAACCAATCAAAAGGGACCAGCAGTTCCCGATCTTCGGTGAGGTTGAATCCCGCTGTCCAGCGCATGGGCAGATCGGCGAAGATTTCCCGGGTTACGGCCAGATCGTCGGAGTCGTCATGGACCGATGCGGCGATCTGGTCAAAAGAGACGGCCCGGTTTTTGAGATTTCGCCAGGTGTCGAAGATAAAATTATCGGGGGTTCCGGCAAAACTGTAAAAGCTGAACCGCTCCACCAGCTCCATGACCGCGCTGGCTTCGGCCTGCTCCGGTGTGGCCCCTTTTCCCATCTGCTTGGAAGTGCCAGTCAGGCGGGCCGCGTCCGTGCCGCATATGCTGAAAAACACGGGGATGGCCAGGCGGCCGGTGTCGATGCGCACCGTCTGTTCCAGGATATCCAGATGAAGTTGGTGGAATTTTTCCTTGACCCGGCGCAGGGTTTCCGCCGGCGGCATGATTTTGTCCTGATCCCGGGTAAACCCCTTTACGGCATCGGTGAGGCCGAGGATGTTTTGTTTCATTGGTCGCTCCATGCGGTTTGGTCGTCTGGTTTTTTGACTTGAGCCTATAGGCGAAATCCGTCGGCAGGTCAAGACATGAGATGCTGCAGTCTTACCAGGACGCCTCAGGTCACTTGCCGAAGGCGGGAAAGTGTGTCATAAAAATTAAAATATAGAATAAAAACGGATTCCCACAGGAGGCATGATGAGCGATACGCGTTTAGCCGATAAAAAGGGCCTTTCCCCGGGATCGCTGGTTTATGTCGGGGCAAAGAAGGAGACGCCGGCTGTGATCTCGGTCATGGCCTATGATCCCGCCGATGTGGAGGAATTAAACGATATTTCTCTGGAAAAAGCTGTTGCCCGGGAGAAAAAAGAGGGCGTCACCTGGATCGACGTTACCGGCATCCATGACGTGTCCGTAATTGAACGCCTCGGAAAAGCCTTTGATCTGCATCCCCTGATTCTCGAGGACATCCTCAATACCAACCACCGCCCCAAAATCGATGATTACGGAGAGTATCTCTTTTTTGTCCTGAAAATGGTGTATACCGATCCTTCGGACCGGTCCTTAAGGATCGAGCATGTCTGCCTCGTGCTGGGGGCCGATTATATCATTTCCTTTCAGGAGGTTGCCGGCGACGTGTTTGCGCCGGTGCGCCGCCGTATCCGCACGGGAAAAGGAAAAATCCGGAAATCCGGCGCCGATTATCTGGCCTATGCCCTACTGGACATGATCGTGGACCATTATTACGTTATTCTGGATGAAATCGGCGAGGAAATCGAGACCCTGCAGGAAATGGTGCTGGATAAACCGGATGCCTCGGTTCTGGCCCGGATTTACGACGCCAAGCACCGGCATCTGATGATCCGCAAATCCATCTGGCCCCTGCGGGAAATTCTCGCGGTGGCGCTGCGGGAATCGTTTGACTTGATTGCCGAAGACGTCCGGTTATACCTTCGCGACGTCTATGATCATATCATTCAGGTGGCCGATACCATCGAGACCTATCGGGACATGCTGTCGGGTCTTCTCGATATTTACATGTCGAGCGTTTCCCATAAAATGAACGAGGTCATGAAAGTGTTGACGGTAATCGCCACGCTGTTTATCCCGCTGACCTTTTTTGCCGGCATCTATGGGATGAATTTTCATTACATGCCGGAACTGGAATGGCGGTATTCTTATCCGGCATTCTGGATCGCGGCGATTGTTTTGTTTATGGTGATGCTGGTCGTTTTTAAGCGGAAAAAATGGTTTTAATTTGAAAAGGCTTCTTTTTTAATCCCGGCCGGTGGGACAAAGACCGTCTAAGGGAACCATGGAGGATGATGGATGAAAAAAACAGTCGTTGGTATCATCTGCCTGCTGCTGGTGGTTCTGATTTCCGCCGCCGTTATGGTAAGGCTTCGCTACGGCGGCGGGAAAACGGATTTTCCCGATCGAACATCCGCTCCTCTGTTTGACGCAGATGTTCTTGAAACTGTCGCGGATCTGAAGGTGCCGCCGGGCAACCTGGCGGTATCGCCGGATGGCCGGCTGTTTTTTTCCTTTCACCCGGAGGCCCGGCCGGATATCCGCGTGGCCGAGTGGAAAGATGGGAAGGCCGTGCCTTATCCGAACAGCGATTATCAGGGCCAGGGAAAACAGGAGGTCTATTTTGATTCGGTCCTATCGGTGCGCATCGACGCCAAAAACAGGCTGTGGACCCTCGACCTCGCCAATCACGGGATTGGACAACCGCGGTTGCTGGCATTTGATCTGGCCACCGACACCCTGGTTCACCGGTATGATTTTCCAAAGGATTATGCCGGGTTCGGATCGCATTTAAATGATTTTCAGATCGACCCGGCGGCTGAAATCATTTATATCGCCGATGCGTCGATCATGGCCAAAACTCCCGCGATACTGGTCTATGATATTTCCGCGCGCCAATGCCGAAGGCTTCTCGAGAATCATCCGTCGGTGGTTCCGGAACCCTACATACCGATTGTCCAAGGCAGAGTAATGAACATTTTCGGCCTGTTTGCCGTCCGGCCGGGCGTGGATTCCATCGCGCTTGATAAATCAGGGCGGTGGCTTTATTTCGCTCCCGTGACCAGTCACTATATGTATCGGATCAGAGCAGCGGACTTGAAGGATGCCGCCCTCTCATCCAATGAACTTTCCCGGCGGATTGAAATATTTGCCGAAAAAACCATGAGCGATGGATTGACCATGGATATTCAGGATAATATCTACATCACCGATATCGAAAATTCCGCGATCGTCCGCCTCACTCCCGGAGGAAAATTGGAAACCCTTGTCAAAGATGACCTTCTCCGCTGGCCCGACGGCCTGGGGTTCGGACCGGACGGATGGCTCTATGTGGCATGCAGCGCCCTGCATCAGATCATCGGCAGAGCGCCGGGACAGATTAAATCGCATGCGCCCTACCAGATTTACCGCTTCCAGCCCGGCATCCAGGGAGTTGTGGGACAATAAAAAATTTCAGCCGATGTCCGGTTCGAATGAAGGTGTCAGTCGCCATGGTTGACACGCCGGCGGATATCTGATATAAATTTATACTAATAATTATTAGAATTTATTATATATACTGTTTTAAAAATTCAACCACTCGTTATCTTCAGGGGGAGACATGAAAAAATTCATCATTATTTTTCTGGCCTTGTTTTTATTTTCCGGACATGCTGGCGCCCATATAGCGGGGCTTCCTGTTGCCGACGGTGCCGTTCCGCTGGGACAGGACATGAAGCGGGTCTCGGGAGGTTTTGTGCTTGGCGATGGTATTGATCTTTTCGGCGGCCGGTTCGCCTACGGCATGGACAACCGGCTGACCATCTTCGGCGATTTTGGATTTACCGACCCCGATTACGGCGATACCGGCTGGGGGGTCCAGGGCGGCGGCTTATACGCGCTGTCGATAACGGATATTCCCTTTGACATGGCCGCCCGGGGAACACTGGGGTATGCAACC
>CAZRES010000075.1:0-15190 GCA_964598885.1 uncultured Desulfobacteraceae bacterium
AACTGGTGCGAATCCTGTCATACCGTTTTGGCCAATGAGCAGGTGGAAGCCGGAGCCTGCTGGCGATGCGGCGAAACCGTGGTACAGAAAAAACTGTGGCAGTGGTTTTTTAAAATCACCGATTACGCCGAAGATCTTTTGGCCTACTGTGACCATCTGCCGGGATGGCCGGAAAAGGTCACCACCATGCAGAAAAACTGGATCGGTAAAAGCGTGGGGGCGGAGATTCGGTTTCCCGTGGAAGGATCCGATGAGGTCATCTCCGTTTTTACCACCCGGCAGGACACCATATACGGGGCCACCTTCATGTGCCTGGCGCCGGAACACCCCCTGGTTCAGACCCTGTCGGCGGGCACCACGCAGGAAACCGCGGTGGCGGAATTCGTCGATCGAATGGCCCGGGAGGACCGGTCGGCCCGGATGACGGACAATTTCGAAAAAGAAGGGGTATTTACCGGGGCCTGGTGCATCAATCCCGTGACCGGCCGGCGCATGCCGATCTATACGGCCAATTTTGCCCTTATGGGATACGGAACCGGAGCGGTCATGTCGGTCCCGGCCCATGACCAGCGGGATTTCGATTTTGCCGTCAAATACGGCCTCGATATCGTGGTGGTGATCTGTCCGCCGGATAAAACCATTGACCAGACAGCGCGGACCGAGGCGTATACAGATGAAGGCCTGCTGGTCAACTCCGGACCTTTTGACGGCATGCCCAACACTACGGCCATGGAGGCCATCGCTGATTTTCTGGAAAAGGGAAACATGGGCAAACGGGCCGTAAGCTATCGCCTGCGGGACTGGGGCATTAGCCGGCAGCGCTACTGGGGCGCACCCGTGCCCATGATTCACTGTCCGTCCTGCGGCATCGTTCCGGTTCCCGATGAGGACCTGCCCGTTGTCCTGCCGGAAAACGTCGATCTTCTGGATGCCGGCGCCTCTCCCCTTCCCCTGCTGGAATCCTTTGTCAACACCATCTGCCCGTCCTGTAACGGCCCGGCCCGCCGGGAAACCGACACCATGGATACCTTTGTGGAATCCTCCTGGTATTTTGAGCGGTTCTGCAGCCCCCAGTGCGACACCGCCATGTTTGATCCGGTCGCGGCGGCCTACTGGATGCCGGTGGACCAGTATATCGGGGGCGTGGAACACGCCGTGCTCCATCTGCTGTATTCGCGCTATTTTACCCGGGTGTTAAACGATATGGGTCTCGTGGATTACAAGGAGCCGTTCACCCGGCTGTTGACCCAGGGCATGGTCTGCAAGGAAACCCTGCAATGCCCGAAACACGGATTTCTGTTTCCCGAAGATGTCCTGTCCGCTGAAAACGGCGGGGACCTGGTCTGTGCCAAATGCGACAGCCCCGTTGCCGTGGGCCGGGTGGAAAAAATGTCCAAGTCCAAGAAAAACGTCATTGATCCCAATACGCTGTTGGATCGGTACGGCGCGGACACGGTCCGGTTGTTCTGCCTGTTTGCGGCCCCGCCGGAGCGGGATCTGGAATGGAGCGAACAGGGGGTGGAAGGCGGGTTCCGGTTCATCAACCGGGTCTGGCGGCTGGTGGAGGACTGGCTTCCCCACATCGGAAAAGCGGCGCCGTTTGCAGGAAAATCCGAGGATCTGGAGGGGGAGTTAAAAACGCTTTACGCCAATATTCACAAAACCATCCGGAAAGTCACTTCCGACATCGAGGACCGGTTTCATTTCAACACGGCCATCAGTGCGGTCATGGAGCTGATCAATTCCATGTACGGCTTTGATACGGAATTCAACTCTCCGCATACCCCCGGCGTCATGCGATCGGCCGTTGAGTCGGTGGTAATGATGCTCTCGCCCATTGTCCCTCATGTGGCCGAGGAACTATGGGAAGCCCTCGGTTCGGCGCCGGGGACGTTGGCGATCACCCCCTGGCCGGAATACGACCCCTCGGCCCTGGTGGCCGATACCCTGCTTGTGGTCGTCCAGGTCAACGGCAAGCTGCGCGGCCGGTTTTCCATTGATGCCGATGCCGATGACGAAGCCATCAAGCAGCGGGCGGTAGCGGATGAACAGGTATCCCGGTTCATCAATGGCAAGGCGATCCGCAAAATCATTCTGGTAGGCAAGAAACTCGTCAATATCGTGGTGTAATTTCCCTATGACAACTATCCGAGAGGCATCCCAATCCGGCCGGCGAAAAAAGGGCAACGCGACTGGGAAAATGTGGATCATCGGCGCGATCGTGGTCATTTTCAGCACGGGGGCCTGCGGATATCGGTTCGCCGGCGGCGGCCGCCTGCCGGAGGGCATCAAGACCCTCAGCGTTGGCGTATTTGAAAATCAGACCCGGGAATCCGGCCTGGAGCATCTGATCGCCAACGAGGTGATCCACCAGTTCACCCGGTTCCGTACGGTGAAGCTCACGGATCGGGATTCGGCCCAGGCGTTTCTGACCGGCCGGATCCGATCTGCCGGTATCACCACCATCGCCCATAAAACCGCCAGCATCTCTGCGGAACGCCGCATCCGAGTAGTGGTGATCCCCACCCTCACCGCCCCCAACGGCCGGGTCCTATGGTCCGGCGGTCCCATCGCCGATGATGAAACTTTTTTTGTGGGTGCGGATCGTCTACAGACGGACCAGAATAAGAAATCCGCTCTGACAACACTTTCAAAGCGTATTGCCGAGCGGATTTATTACCAGATGACGGGTTACTGATCACAGCAAATGGAACAAAAAACCGAAGCTCGCGCCCCGGAGGCCGGAAAATTTTCAGCCGGGATACGATATCCCGAAACAAGCGGAACAACCGCTGTCTGATTACGCCGAGACCGCCGTATTTGCCTTCCGGGCCAACCGGGAAATCTTTCGGGCCGCGGTTCGCTTGTGGAGCACGCCTTTTTTGGCCGCCTTATCGATGACGGACTGGGCGGTTCTTAAGTTTTCAGGCAGGGAAGCGGCGTCGCCGGTCTGCCGGACGGCATGAACCTGTTTCACAACCGTTTTGATCCGGGTTTTGACGATCCGGTTGCGCATGCGCCGTTTCTGGTTCTGAAGATTTCGCTTGATCGCGGATGCATGATTTGCCAATGTCTGACTCCTTGAATATCAAATATTAGAAAAATAAACTTATGATGCCCTCGCAACCAGTCTTTTCAGGGAAAAGAGGACTTTTTGCGAAACTATTAAATTAAAGAGTTTGCCGGATCTGTTACCGGATAAAAACCGGCGTGTCAAGGGGTTTTTAACAAGGATAATATCCATCATGAACAAAGGTTTCTTCACGCCGTCTTTGCCATAAACCATTATTCCAAAACTTAAAACAGTCCCCCATGTTAAACGAAAACAAACGTGTCACCCGGGCCGCGGGCATTATCGGCATGGCTACCCTGGCCAGTCGCATCATGGGGTTTCTGCGGGATATGGTCACCGCCTGGTTTTTCGGGGCCGGTCGTCTTTCAGACGCCTTTTTCGTGGCATTTCGAATTCCCAACATGCTCCGCCGCCTGCTGGCCGAGGGGTCGTTAAGCATGGTCTTTGTTCCCGTGTTTACCGAATACCTATCCGGAAAAGGACGGGATGAGGCATTTCGCATGGCCTATGCCATGTTCCGGTTCCTCTCCGTGGTGCTGGTGGCGGTCACCCTGGCCGGAATTCTTTTTTCCCCGGCGATCGTGCGCCTGATGGCTCCCGGGTTTGATGGTGAAAAGCTCGCGCTCACCGTGCTTCTGACCCGCATCATGTTTCCGTATGTGTTTTTCATCTGTCTGGTGGCGCTTTGCATGGGAATCCTCAATGTCCTGGGCCATTTTGCCGCCCCGGCACTTGCGCCGGTTTTGCTCAATCTGGCCATGATCGGCGGGATGGTCTTTATCGCTCCGCACATGGAAAAACCCGTCATGGGCCTGGCCCTGGGCGTGATCATCGGCGGCATCTTACAACTGGCCCTGCAAGTGCCGTTTCTGTGGCGTAACGGGTTCCGCTTTTACGTGAAAACTCCGTTTTTTCATCCCGGAGTCAAGCGGGTGCTTCTGCTCATGGGGCCGGCGGTCATCGGTGCCGCGGTGCACCAGATCAATATTTTCGTAGGGACCCTGCTGGCTTCCCTGCTGCCCGAAGGCAGTGTGTCGTACCTCTATTATGCCGACCGGCTGGTGGAATTTCCTTTAGGCATTTTCGCCATTTCCCTGTCCGTGGCGGTGCTTCCCAGTCTGTCGCGCCAGGCCGCGGACCGGGATTTTGACGCCATGTCCCATACCTTCGCCCATGCCATGAACCTGACGTTTTTCATCACCCTGCCGGCCATGGTCGGACTGATCATTATGAGTTCGCCCATTATCGCCCTGCTCTTCCAGCACGGCGCCTTTGACGCGGAAAGCACCAACGCCACGGCGTTTGCTCTGATCTGCTACAGTTCCGGCCTGTGGGCCTTTTCAGCCGTCCGCATTCTGGTATCGGCCTTTTACTCCCTCCAGGACACCCGGACTCCGGTAAAAATGGCCTCCATCGCCATTGTCGCCAATATTCTGCTGTCTCTGGCGCTCATGGGAAGGCTCCTGCACGGCGGCCTGGCTCTGGCCACGGCATTGGCGTCCATGCTCAATTTTTTTCTGCTGGCCTATGCCCTGCGGAAAAAAATGGGGTCGCTGGGGTGGCAAAAGATGATTGTGCCGGTATTCAAATCCGTGATATGCTCATTTGTCATGGGCGCCGGTCTCTGGATGTTTATGGGCTGGCTGGGGACGCCCGATGATTTTTCAAAAATCGACGCCTTCAGGCGGGTTCTGGCCGGAATCGGCGTTGGCATAACTCTTTATCTTGTTCCCGCCCTGATGCTGAAATGCAGAGAGCTCGACCATATGCTGGCGATGTTTAAAAAAGGATAAACAGTCATGGGGATTCGACGGATACATATCACCCTTGCCGCCGTCGCCGGCATACTGGCAATTCTTTTTCTCGGTTATATGATTCTATACGGTGACGGCGGCTGGCATAAGCTCAACGCCATGAAACGGGAACTGGCGGATATTGAAACGGAAAACCAACGCATTGAAAATGAAAACATCCGCATCTACCGCAAAATCGAACGGCTGAAAAATGATCCGGAATATGTGGAAAACACCGCAAGACAGGAATTAAAACTCATCGGAGAAGACGAAATCGTCTTTACCACCAAACGCCCGGATTAACCGCCATCTCCGTCTTGCGCTTCCACGGCGCCGCGGCCATATCAATGCCGGGCATAACTTGTTAGCGGTTCTTGTCTCGCCGGAATGAGCTTAAGATATCACGGATGGATTCGGGATAATTTTCCCCCTGAAAATGGTTAAGGATTTTCAAAGCAGTCTTTCCGACTACCGGAATCTGCCAGATATACGGAACCGTAAACCGAATATCGATAAGCTTGGAACGGCCGGACCGCAAATTTTTTTCACCGGCGTCCTGAGTGTCACGTTCCGACACCAGCGCATCCAGGCCGAAATGAATGCGAAGGCCCGATTTTTCGTGGGTCTTATGCGTTGCCTGCACCCCGCTTTTGGATGCATTCCCGGCATTTCGGGCTTTTTCGGTTTCTTCCAGTCTTTCAACAATTTCAAAAGCTCTTTGGACTTTTCTTTCATTTTCTTTTGGCGCTGGCATGGTTTTCCCTCCCGAGCTTGATCAAATTTTTTGCTATTATTTCAACATCTTCAATTGCTTTTTCCACCTGCCGCCTGATTCTTCGATTCGTGGATACAATCGCGGCATACTCGTTGAGATTCAACCCCTTCCGGTTAAAATTTTCATAAACGTTCCGTGCGGGATATACCGCCTTAAGGCAGGTAACATAAGGAGGCAGCACTTCTTTGAAATACGAATAGCAGTTTTTGACGCTGGCCCGGGGATGGGTAAATACGGGCAGCACATGGAAAGAGTTTCTTTTTTCCGGCACGGCCAGCACGATATCTTTGATGATCGGATACAGATTGGTTAAAAATGCGGACTCATCATTGGTGGACTGGCGCATGGGAACTACCGTTACATCACAGAAGGCGCAGGCGAACCGCGTGTGCAACTTGCCCGTACCCTCGCCCGGGATATCCATGATCATCAACTGGTTGTGCTGGGCAATGGTCTTGATCCCCTCTTGAAAAACCGCTTTCTGGGAGCTGGTGATATGATGAAAGGAAACGTTGGAACAATCATACCCCATTTCTTCACGCTCTTCCCACCAGGTCCGAAGAGTCCCCTGGGGATCGAGCTCCACTAACGCAACGGAGTCAAAGGCCCTGGCCATGCTGTTGGAAAAGGCGATATTAAGCGCCAGCGTGCTTTTTCCCGTACCGCCTTTGGTCTGAACAAATCCAATAATCATTAACAATTCCTCGTGGGAACAAGACGCATGATGGTATTATCTTGTGTTCGGTAACCGCAGCGTTTCCGATTTGTTCAACCGATCGACCGTTTGAGAGGTTTTTCCGGGCCCGCCATTTCCGATCGGGCTTCCCGGGCTCGTCGGGCTACTTCAGCGATATCCGCATCGGAAAACACGCCGTTAACTCCTGAAATGGCCGCCAGCTTCATTCCATGCTTAAGCCCGAGCTTGTATATTTCCTTAACCTTCTGCCACTCGATTTCCCGGCCGATGGTAAACGTTTCGTATCTGCCTTCCAGCGCCAGCACGATGGTTTCCGCCAGGCAGGCGTAGGCTACCTTGGGCGGCAGGCCGATATCGCGCATTTCAACGTTTTCCCCGGGCAGCAGGATTTCGCCGGATTCGATTACCAGGACATCCGGACGCTTGGCCACATCCTGGGGGGACAGGTCCAGGGGTCGGGCCACGTCGGTAATGACGCATCCGGGTTTGACGGCCATGATATCGATGACGCTTTTGCCGCCCCCGGCTGAGGTGGCCGTTACGATCACGTCCATATCGGACAGGAATTTGTCCGCCCGGGTGGAAATTTCCACCCGCACATCCGGGGTTTCCTCGAGGATTGATTCCTTTATAGCCAGCAGTTTGGAATGCCGGACATCCACCATATAAAGATCGGTAAACGCCATGGCCAGCAGGCGGCAGCAGACCGATCCGATGGCGCCCGTGGCGCCCACTACCATGGTTTTGGCCTTGAGTTTCTTCCCCTTTTCCACGGTGATGAGCCCCATGCGTCGCACGGCGTCTGCCGCGGCCCAGAGCGCGCCGGAAGCGCTGTAGCTGTTTCCGGTGGTGATGGGGATATCGGCCAGTTTGGCCACGGTCTTTCCCGCATCCCCCACGACTTTGGTGAAGGCGCCCAATCCCATAATCTGGGCCCCGAGACGTTTGGCCATCTTCGCGGCCTGCAACAGGCGCTTATAAGTGAACTCCGGGCTGTGGGAAAGCATCTGCTTGGGCGTGCCGCCCACGGTGATCAGCCACCCCTCGGCCTCCACGCCCATGGGAGAGCGGACGCCGGTAACCTTGGAATAAACCATGGGCGGCGAATAGGCGATGATCTTTTCCACCGCATCCAGAAATCCCTTGGGCGCGAACCGGGAAGCCAGTTCAATGGTCGGATCTTTTTTAAGCTGTTCCTGGGAAAGGGGATGAATGACAAACGCAAACCGGTTAATGCGCTTGAACTCGCCCTGGGGATAAATCTGGCGGGGATCCAGTCGCTGCTCGCTGATGACCTCCAACAGATCGTCATCGGTCAGCTCGTTCAAGGGAATATCCAATGCCGCGGCAATGAGCGCCTCCAGCACATTAAACCCCACCACCTGCTCCAAAATCTTGGGAGTGCAATCAATCACCACGTCCACGCCGCGTTCCTTGAGGAACTGAATCCGGTCTTCATAAACCGTGGAGGTGATAATGGTCTTCCCTCCCAGTTCCTCCAGACCGCAGCCTTTCAGATAATCATAAAAATCATAGGTCGGCACCACGAGAATGGAAGTTTTCTGGATGGCCTTGCGAACGATATACTCATTCCATGTCCGAAGCGGCATGGCCGAGGAGGCAAGCCGACGGGTGGGCACCCAGTCCAAAACATCATGCACGCCTCTGGAATAGAGATTGAGTTCATCTAAAGAATGAAGAAATTTGGGGATTCCGTTTTCAAATATGGGATCGGCAAAGCTCAGATTGTCGGTCCACTCGGAAATGACCTTGGCGATACGGTAATTGAGCATGCCGGAGAGAAACAGCACTTTGGTGTGATTGAAATAATTGTTGCCGTGCTTGAACTGGAGATGCCGTATGGCCCATTCATAAGATACCCGGCGCAGCCGCTCGCCGGTGGTAATGGGAGTTGAAATCCGGGATTTGAGCGTCTTGACCTTTTTCGACTGCTCGGCCATGGCCCGGCTGGAACCAACGGCGTAATCGAAATTCAGCCCTCCCAGACAGATGGCGTCGGCTTCGGTGCTCCATTGCTCCATGAGCTCGGCGGCCAGGCTTACGTCACCATCGGTGCCCAATCGTTTGATGATGAACTGCTGTCCCAGGAATTCAGCAACAAATTCGTAATCATCCGTACTCTTGCCCAGGCTGATACTGACAATCTGCTTCACGGCTTCCTCCTTAATTTATTGACATGCACATTCCTTACTGACGTTGCGATGTTTCTGTATTCCGCCGCGCTGTCCCGGCGCCATCGCCGTCATCCCGGATGGCGTCTGCCGGACAGGCGGCCATGGCTTCCCGACAAAGCTGTTCTTCTTCCGGTGTTTCGGGCTGCCGGTACACATAACTATTCCCGACGGCCAGTTCCAGATCGGTATTTTCCCTGAAACAAACCGGCGCGATTTCAGCGCATAAGGTACATCCAATACAAACCCGGAGCACATAAAACCGGCCGGCCACGTTTTCCTCGAATTTTTCTTCGCGATCTTTCATAGGCCCGCCGATACGCCGTTAAAAAGAACAATGTTTAGGATCGAAAAACACGTTTATCGATTTTTATCAAATATCATACGAGTGTTAAACCTGTAAACCATTATCCGCAGCTCAGCACGAATAGCTTTGTTTTACAGCCTTAAGCCATCCTTCATAAAGGGCGGTCCTCTGCTGATGCGGCATATTGCCTTCCCATTTTTTGTCAAAAGCCCAGTGCCGGCAGAGTTCAGAAAGGTCCTGCCAGAATCCCACGGCCAGACCGGCGGCATAAGCCGCGCCCAGCACCGAGGTTTCCCGGTTTTTGGGGCAGATGACGGGCAGATCCAGGATATCGGCCTGGAACTGCATGAGCAGTTCGTTTTGCACCATACCGCCGTCGACCTTTAATGCCTTTAGCCGGATTCCGGAATCTTTTTCCATGGCCTCGAATATTTCACGCACCTGAAAGGCGCAGGCTTCCAGCACGGCCCGGGCGATATGACCTTTATGAATGTAATGGGTCAGGCCGGTGATCAGCCCCCGGGCGTCGCTGCGCCAGTGCGGGGCAAAAAGACCGGAAAACGCCGGAACAAAATAAATGCCGCCGCTGTCGGATACCGTACCGGCCAGATCCTCGATTTCCGGAGACGTCTCTATCAAGCCAAGGTTGTCGCGGATCCATTGGACCAGAGATCCGGCAATGGCGATGGATCCCTCCAGAGCATATATGGCCGGTCGGTTTCCGATCCGATATCCGACCGTGGTCAGGAGTCCGCATCGGGATTGTACCGCTTTTTCTCCGGTGTGAAGCAGCATGAAACATCCGGTGCCGTATGTATTCTTGGCCTCGCCCGGGGAAAAGCAGGTCTGCCCGAAAAATGCGGCCTGTTGATCGCCGAGAATGCCGGAAATCGGGACTTCACCGCCAAAAATGCCACTTTTGGCCGTATATCCATACACTTCACTCGACGATTTGATCTCCGGCAGCATTTCCCGCGGGATTCCCATGATCTGGAGCATTTCCGGGTCCCAGTCCAGAGTTTCAATATTCATCAGCATGGTCCGGGAAGCGTTGGTGACGTCGGTCACATGCACACCCCCGTCGGGCCCGCCCGTCAGCCACCAAAGCAACCAGGAGTCGATATTGCCGAACACCGCCTCTTTTCTGGAAAGCGCTGCTTTCACCTCGGGGACATGATCAATGATCCATTTGATCTTGGGACCGGAAAAATAGGTGGTCAACGGCAGGCCGGTCCGCTGTCGGAAACAATCCATATCCCCGCCAACCGCCAGGGTCCGGCAGATTTCTTCGGTGCGGATATCCTGCCAGACAATGGCGTTATAAAAAGGAACGCCGGTTTTCGGATTCCAGACCAACGTGGTTTCCCGTTGATTCGTAATCCCCATGGCCGCCAGTTGTTCAAAACCGATCCCGGCCACCGCCATGGCTTTTTGAATCACATCGTTCATCCGGTCCCGTATTTCCATGGGATCATGCTCCACCCAGCCCGGCTTGGGATAAATCTGGCGGTGTTCGAGCTGATGCATGGCAATATGTTCCCCCGGGTGGTTGAAAATGAAAAACCGGGTGCTGGTGGTCCCCTGATCCACCGCGCCGACGTATTTTTCCGCTGGTATGCTCATTCGGCTCCTCCCTTTGATGCACGTGAAGGTCAATTTTTTAACCTTCTTAATTTACACATCATTAAAAAAGGGTAAAGTGTTTTTTTACCCCATGCGGAACAAATATCGATGGCTCACCAACGAGAACCAAATCCGTCATCGAAACCTTCCCGCCGATTCAGGACTCAGGGCGACTGAAAAGAAAAAAAGCGCTTGAGTTTCCACCAACAAACGGCTATTGTTGTTTTTGAAAGATACCAACGAACTTTACCCGCAAAACCCTGCGCAGTTGCAGGACATGTAATGTCTGATTCCAGGGATCAAGGGTTTTCGCTTGCAGAAAAAACCGTTAACCAGTACCGCATTTTTCTATCAGACCGATTGTGACGATGGCGCAAGGAAACAAAATGAAAACGGCCAAAACCATTGAGGATACCGAAGTCCTGCCGGCTGCTTCTCCCCTGATACCCCGCTTCCGGTGGAAAATGCCGAAAACTTTAAACCGGGTCCGCTTCATGGGAAAAAATACGGCCCGTTTTTTAACCAATGAACTCATCGCCCGCTGGATCAATGTCACCTATAATTCATACAGCCGATTTTACGAAGGCCAGCTCCGGCTGGGGCTCCCGGTCTCCAAGGAATTGATCAAGACCCAGGAGGAAATCCGGACTATCGCGGCCGGCAAACTCGCTCTCACACTCTACCATATCATTTTGCGGGTAACGGGCGTCCGCATCTCCCGCAACGAAATCAAATATATCCTCATCGCCGAGCTTGAGGCCGGCAACCTCCGCTTGACGGAAAGCGTCATCGTCTTGACCCGGCGGCAGCTGAAAACCTTGATTATTAACCGCTTCAAAATCCCGGCGTATTTTTTCACCGATATTTTCGAGGAGGCCACCAGTCGCCGCATTTTAAAGGAAACGTTAAAGGATCAGAGGCTCCCGGCGTATTTTGACAGTGAAATTGAGGAAAACACCCATACCGGCCGCAAGGATTACGAAATCGTCTACTACCGGGATTACACGGAAGAAGGCAAGGAAATCAAATTCCGCCGGCTGGTCAGCATCGAGGATGTGACCTCCGGGGACAACCGGCCGGGTGTCATTATGATTCCGGGTTTCGCCAACAACAGCAATTGCTATGATTTGACTGAACGCCAATCCATGGCCAGAGATTTGGCCGACAACGGCTTCTGGGTATACTTGTTCGATCCTCGAGGCATGGGCATCAACAAAGGCAAATTCGACCCTCTCTATACCGTGGATACGCTGATCGATTACGACCTGCCCACGGTGTTGAAATTCGTTCATGCCAGAAGTCGCCGGAAACCCGCCGTACTGCTGGGACACAGTATGGGTGGAATTATTGCCGAAAATATGGTGCTCAACTGGAATATCCGTAAATATTTAAATACGTTCAAGGACTTTACCAACGAGCAGAAAGCCTATCTCAACCAGATCCTTCCACCGCCGGAGGAAGCTGAAAACAATCTCAGGCAGGTCAGAGCCATTATCTCGTTAGGCTCGCCCAAATTTTTCAACAAGATGACCCACGCCTTTTTTCCGACCGCGCTCTGGCTCAATCATCTGGCCCGGATTTTCCGTCTCAAGCACGTGCCGGTTAAAGACGCCCTTCAGTTCATGATGCGGATTCCCGTGGTCAGCGATGTCACCCAGGTGATTTTAAACAGCGATTTCGGCGATCTTAATTTCCTCATGAACCCGGATAATCACAGGGGCCATAAAATATTTACCAAAATATACGTGGATCGAGCTCTGGAGTCCGTGCCTCTGGGTCTTGGATTTCAATTTCTAAAGGCCATCTATAACGGGGAAGGCTTTAAGCGAATGGACCAGAGCCGGTTTAACTACTCAACGCACCTGAGTTATTTTCCGAAAAATATTCCCGTCTTTCATTTCTGGGGTTCCAAGGATCCCCTGGCGCCGCCGGATAATATTCACTACAGCCGGCACTACCCCCACGGCGTAAAAAAGATATATCACCTGGAAACCCCCCGGGATGCGGAAAAAATCGATATCACCGACCGGCGGAGCCAGGTGATTGATTTCATCATCGAAGGCGCCAATCACTTAGACCTGCTCTATGGCAAACAGGCAGAAGAAATCATCTATCCGCTGATAATGCGGATTGTCAATGAAACCTGGGGCGACTGGTCATACGAAACAGCGCCCGGGCAAGAGGCTCCCGAATTGGCCAACTAGTCCGGCGTATCAATCACCGTCCATTGAATAATACGCCGCCGCGGGAAATCTGAAAAGCGGGAGGAATCCGATGAAGTGGTTTCTCGGTTTTATCGGCATTGGTTTTTTGGTCATCGCAGCTTTTCTGCTCTTTGCACCCGTTTCCATCAATCCCGTCGCGTGGGAGGCACCGCCAAATCCGGGACTCAAAGGTCATTTTCAAATCAACACCCGGCTTGCCCGGATCCAGAAACTGCCGCTTTATGACACCCATGGACCGGAAGCCATTGCCGTCGATGCCAAAAACCGCATCTATGCAGGCACCCATGACGGCATGATCGTGCGCTTTGAAAACCCAGCCTCCCGGCCCGAAAAATGGGTGAATACCGGCGGCCGGCCCCTGGGCATGAAATTCGATTCCAGCGGCAATCTCGTTATCGCCGATGCTTATCGCGGTCTGCTGTCTGTTTCACCGGACGGCGTCATCTCGGAGCTCGCCGTCACCGCCGACGGCATCCCGATCCATTACGCTGATGATCTTGATATCGCCGACAACGGCCGTATCTATTTTTCCGATGCTTCCGTAAAATTCGGGGCGGAAGCCTGTGGCGGAACCCTTGAAGCCAGCTATCTCGATATTGCCGAGCATGGCGGGCACGGCCGTCTGCTGGTCTATGATCCGAGAACCGGCAGTGTGGCCACCCTGCTTGACGGCATCAATTTTGCCAACGGCGTAGCTGTCAGCCATGATCAGATGTCGGTCCTGGTGGTGGAGACCGGCAGTTACCGGGTTTTGCGCCACTGGATCAGGGGGCCGCGCAAAGGCGTGACCGAGCCCTTCATCGAAGCGCTTCCGTCTTTTCCCGATAACATATCCAAAGGCTTTGACGGCAAATACTGGATCGCTCTGGTATCCCCGCGAAATCCGCTGCTGGACCGGTTCGCGGACAAACCCTTTTTCCGCAAAATCGCCATGCGCCTTCCCGAAGCCCTGCGGCCCAAGGCCGTGCCCTACGGCCATATCATCGCGGTCAATGAATCCGGCATCGTCATTCAGAACCTTCAGGACCCCAATGCCGCCGCAGGCATGAACACCAGCGTCATGGAAACCGACGACCATCTTTATATCGGCAGCCTGACCGCCGATTTTGTGGCCCGTCTGCCCAAATCCCGGATCACGACCAAATAAAACCGTCGTTATGGAAACCGTCCTTTTTGCTCTTGCAATCCGCGCTTTTGTTTTTATCTTATATGAAAAATGCTTAACCAGCCGGTCACCGGATCAGTTGATTCGAATATTTTAACAGACAAAACAAACGGATGCACCGGCAAGAAGTCGAAAATTCGACTGTACCGAAACAATAAAACAGGAGTTTTAAAAAATAAAAATGACAAACCAGATTCGAACCACGATTCTTCTGGCGATTATGACGGCCTTTATCCTCTGGGTGGGCAAGGTCATCGGCGGCAACAGCGGCATGGTTATCGCCCTGGTGATTGCCGGCGCCATGAATTTTTTCTCATACTGGTATTCGGACAAAATCGTCCTGCGCATGTATAAGGCTCAGGAAGTCACGCCCAACGACGCGCCTGCGCTTTATGGTGTGGTGGCCGAACTGGCTCAACGCGCCGGACTGCCCATGCCCCGGGTTTATATTATCCCCCAGCAAGCCCCCAATGCCTTTGCCACGGGACGGAACCCCGAAAACGCCGTGGTGGCCGTTACCGAAGGGCTGCTTAAATACATGGACCGCGACGAGCTGGCCGGGGTTCTGGCCCATGAGCTGGGTCACATCAAAAACCGCGACATCCTCATCGGCTCCATTGCCGCCACTATGGCGGGCGCCATTATGCTTTTGGCCACTATGGCCAAATGGGGCGCCATTTTCGGCGGTTTCCGGGGAAGTGACAACAACGGCGGCGGCATCTTCGGGCTTCTGGCCATGGCCATTATCGCGCCCATTGCGGCCATGATCATTCAGATGGCCATCTCACGGTCCCGGGAATATCTTGCCGACACCACGTCGGCCAACATCACCGGCGACAGCGAAGGACTCGCCCGAGCCCTTGAAAAGCTCAGCGCCTACAACCAGAAGATCCCCATGGAAACCCAGGCTTCCACGTCGCACATGATGATCGTCAATCCCTTAAGCGGCCGGAATATGGCAAACCTGTTTTCCACCCATCCGCCCATTGAGGAGCGGGTGGCCCGGCTGCGCAATGTACGCCCGGAACCAAGAATCGGAAATTCATCGGCATCGGGCGGCAATATGACCGACCAAGCCCGCAATTTCTGGAACAATCTTTCATAATCCATCATGCTGCAACTCGTTGATGGCAGCCCCTTTGCAAAACCAAAGGCGGCTGCCATGATGATATAAAACACCCGTCACCGGAAACAATGGAAAGGGGAATTTTACAACGCATGGATGAAAAACTCCGACAGGCGATCATGAATGCCTCGGCCAACGAACCCTTTGCCCGGCACATGGGGCTTCATCTGACGGACCTGGGACCGGGATTTTCCGTTGTGGAAATGGATTACCG
>CAZRES010000076.1:0-15029 GCA_964598885.1 uncultured Desulfobacteraceae bacterium
GGCCGCTGTGATCGACGAGTTGAAAAAGATGTCCACACCCATCAAGGACAAAAAAGAAATCGAGCAGGTGGGCACCATCGCCGCCAACAGTGATGAAACTGTGGGCAAGATCATCTCCGAAGCCATGGATAAGGTGGGCAAGGAAGGGGTGATTACGGTGGAAGAAGCCAAAAGCATGGAAACCACGCTGGAAGTGGTGGAAGGCATGCAGTTCGACCGGGGCTATATCTCTCCTTATTTTGTCACCAATGCGGAAAAAATGGAGACGGTTCTGGCGGATCCTTATATCCTGATCCATGAGAAAAAAATTTCCAATATGAAGGATTTTCTCCCCCTTTTGGAAAAGACGGCCCAATCCGGAAAGCCGCTTCTGGTAATTGCCGAAGATGTCGAAGGCGAAGCGCTGGCGACTTTGATCGTTAATAAACTGCGGGGAACTTTAAAGGTGGCGGTCGTCAAGGCCCCGGGCTTTGGTGATCGCAGAAAAGCCATGCTCGAGGATATTGCCGTACTCACGGGCGGACAGGTGATTTCCGAAGATATCGGCATCAAGCTGGAGAGTGTCGAACTCTCCGATCTCGGCCAGTGCAAAAGCGTAAAAATCGACAAGGATAATACCACCATCGTGGACGGAGCAGGCAAAAAAGATGCCATCGAGTCCCGTATTAAGCAGATCCGTGCCCAGATCGAAGATACAACTTCCGATTATGACCGGGAAAAACTCCAGGAACGGCTGGCCAAGTTGGTGGGCGGTGTCGCCGTGCTTCACATCGGCGCGGCAACCGAATCCGAAATGAAGGAGAAAAAAGCCCGTGTCGAAGACGCTCTCAACTCCACCCGCGCTGCGGTTGAAGAAGGAATCGTGCCCGGCGGCGGCGTGGCCTTGATTCGCTGTATCCCGGCTTTGGACAAGGCCAAGGCAACGGGCGAAGAGAAATACGGAATCGGGATATTAAAGCGCGCCTTGGAAGAGCCCCTGCGGCAGATCACCGGCAATGCCGGGCTTGACGGCAGCGTTGTGGTCAATAAGGTCAAGGAAGGCAAAGGCGATTTCGGCTTTAACGCCTCCACCGAGCAATATGAGAATCTGGTGGATATCGGTGTGATCGATCCCACCAAGGTGGTAAGGTTTGCCCTTCAGAACGCCGCTTCCGTGGCCGGTCTGATGATCACCACCGAGGCCATGATCACGGAAAAGCCCAAGGAGAAAAAAGACGGCGCAGACATGCCGATGTCGGATGACTACATGGACGACGATATGTATTAATTGATAAGTTAAAAAGTTTAATTCCTTGTAATAAAAGGAAATTAACCGGAATTAACTATCGGAAAGGGTCTTGTCCCTGAGATTGCCTTCAGGACAAGGCCCTTTTTGCGTTTTTCTCTCAAGTATCGAGGGTGACGGCCAGTCCATCAAACAGCCGGTCTAGAAATGCCTCGGCCTGATGAAACTCTTTTGGATTTTCGAATACCGTGCACAGTTCCCGGAAAAGCCGGTCATAGCGCGAACAGGGTTTTCCGGTTTTGCCATAATCCACCGGGGGTTTGGCATGGAGCCCGTCGTTGAAAAAATAGTTGGCCCAGGGGCGATCCACGGCCCGATACGGCCAGTTTTGTTTCAGCGTCAGCAGAGTTTGCCAGAGAGCCCGGTTTTTTTCGCCCGCCGCCATTTCCCGATCGATATTTTCAGCAGCTTCAGTAGAAATGCGCGCCCGAATCTGGTCGTCCATGGCCTCCAGCAGATCAGCTTCCGGCACCATCAGGCCAAAGCTATACCAGTCATCGATGATTCGGCACATCATCATCTTCAGGTACGGGGGGAGCCGGTGATGGGTGGGGCAGAAATAGACCTGACACGTCATGGAGCCGTAATGGCTGAGTCCCCGATAATCGATACCGTAATTTCCTTCTCCCATGGGATGCAGCAGGCAGCCCACCCGGCTTTTTCGCGGTCCGATCAGTCCCAGATACGGGCAGTGATGGAAATCCGCCAGGGGCGGCGGGCCGATCCGGGCGGTTTCGTTTTCTCCAAATGCCAGTATCGCGTCCATCTTCCGGGAAAGATCCCTGAATAAGAGCGTCCGCCGGGCCAGTATTTTTGACAAAACGGGAAACGAAAGATCCGGCAGATTATAAAGCCCGCAACAGGCGCCGCACGAAACATATTCGTTTACCTGGCACATATAAATACCTTTGCTTTCCTGATGCACTTTTCCTCCCGCGTCCCCGGGTTTTTGACAATCAGCGCCATTTTGCCGGCGGGCCCGGAGGTTGCGATTCTTTTTCCGTGCTGGTTCGCTCAAGGCCGGGACCGCGATCCGCCATAAGAAAATAACACAAAAAATTATCACCGGCACCTGCTTTTCTAAATTCCGCACGCAAGAGGAATCCATGGTCATTACAATCGGCTTGCCAGAACGCGGGGCTTGTGTTATTAAATATCAAAATATGGAGGAAGCCTGATGAGTTATGAATGTGTTTCATATGAAAAATCCGACGGTGTGGCCGTCATCCGGCTCAACCGGCCCAAAGTACTCAATGCCATGAACAGACGGATGTGGGAGGATCTGGAAGATGCGTTAGATGATATCCGGAAGGATCCTGCCGTCAAAGCGATGGTCATCACGGGTGAGGGCCGTGCGTTTTCCACCGGTGCGGATTTAAAAGAATCCAAAACCCGGAGCCATGAGGAATATCGCGAATATCTGGAGCATCTGCAGGAGGTGTCTCGCAACATCATCCGGTTTGAAAAGCCCACCATTGCAGCGATCAACGGATATGCCCTGGGTTCCGGATATGAACTGGCTTTAGCCTGTGATATCCGAATTGCCGCCGAAGACGCCCAGATCGGATCACCCGAGGTGCGGGTAGCCTCTTCGGTGACCGGGGGAGCCATGCGCCTTTTGCCGACTCTGGTTGGCGCAGGCAAGGCCAGGGAACTCCTGTTTACCGGCGAAAACATCGATGGCCGGACTGCGGAGCGCATCGGTCTTGTTAATAAAGCAGTCCCGGCCGAACAGCTGATGCCTACTGCCATGAGTATGGCCGGAAAAATCGCTGAAAATTCGGCGTTTTCCATACGCATGATCAAAAAGGGCCTCCATATGGCCGCAGGCGAAGCGAGCATGGAAGCGATCATGGCCTATGAGGTGGAAGCCTGTCTGGCCTGCGTTTCCACCCGCGAGCGTCAGGCCGCCCTTGCGGATTTTGCGGTTCGCAAACAAACCCCACAGGAGCCATCATGAGCCTTGACAGCGTCTTAAACGCCGAATCCGTGGCTATTGTCGGCGCGTCCCGGGACCCCACCAAGCGGGGATTTCAGACCATCCGTACGCTGGTGGAGGAGCAATATGAGGGAAAGATTTATCCGGTAAACCCCAGGGAAAAAAGCATTCTCGGGTTTGCCTGTTTTAAAGGGGTCTCTGATATTCCCGGTCCGGTGGATATGGCCCTGATCGCCACTCCGGCCAAAACCGTTCCGGCCATTTTGGAAGATTGCGGTCGCAAGGGCGTCAAAGGCGCCGTGATCCTGGCCGTGGGGTTCAGGGAAATGGGCGCCGAAGGCGTTCAACTGGAAGATCAGGTGGTGTCCGTGGCCCAGAAATACGGGATCCGCCTCATCGGTCCCAATACATCGGGCATGATGAACCTCAAAACCGGTTTGAATCTGGTGGGTTTGCGGGACGCGCCCAAAGGCGATATCGGTCTGATCAGTCAGAGCGGCAACATGGCCCTGACATTGATCACCGAGGCGCGGCTCAAAAGCTTAAAGGGGTTTTCCTACTATATCGGCGTAGGCAATGAGGCGGATATCAAGTTTCATGAATATCTGGAATTTTTCCGAAATGATCCCGAGACCAAAGTTATTCTCATGTATGTGGAAGGAATGCGGGCCGGCCGGCAATTTCTCCAGCAGGCGTATAAGACCTGTATTGAAAAACCGATTGTGTTGCTAAAAAGCGGCCATTCGGCTACCGGTCAGAAATCCGCCGGGTCCCATACCGGCGCTCTGGCCGGGATATCCGAGGTCGCCCGCACCGCATTTTCAAGGGCCGGTATCATTGTCATCGAAAAATCCGACCAGTTGTTTCCGGTGGCCGAAACCCTGTCTGGTTTGCCGCCCCTGAAAAACGGCAACGTGGCCATACTTGCCGACGGCGGCGGACATGCCACCATTGCCGCCGATATTCTAAGCGAGCAGGGGATCAGTGTGCCCGAGTTTTCGGAAACCACCTGCGCAAAACTCAAGCGGATACTGCCCGGCGCTGCATCGGTCTGCAATCCGGTTGATGTGGCCGGCGGAACGGACGCCGATCCTACACTGTTTGCCGATTGCGCGCACATTATTTTGAAGGACCCTCACATTTCGGGCCTTCTCATCGTGGGACTTTTCGGCGGCTATGGGATTCGGTTCGCCGAAAGTCTTGGACTCAAGGAAGAAGATGCCGCCCATCAACTCGGCCGGATGGTTCGAAAACGAAAAAAACCCATCGTGTTGCATAGTCTTTACGCGTCTGCCAAATCCCATCCTGTTCACCTGCTGCGTTACTATAACATCCCGGTTTACGACTCCATTGATGTGGCATGCAAATGCATCGGCGTGCTGGGGGAATACGGCAATTACCTGCATTCCTACCATGCCAAGACCAATTTTGTATTTGACTGGGGCGCCCGGCGGAAACCCGCGGCTGTGGAAATTTTCCGGCAGGCCAAAAAAGAAGGGCGCAACGCGCTTCTAGAGCATGAAGCCAGGCAGATCCTGGCCATGCACGGTGCGCCGGTAATCCCCGGCCGTCTGGTCCAGACAGCCGCCGAAGCCGTGGCGGCGGCCCGGGAGTTCAAGAGCGCGGTGGCGTTAAAGGTCGTTTCTCCGGATATTCTGCACAAAAGCGACGCCAAAGGGGTGCGCATTAAGCTCCATACGGAAAAGGAGATCCGCAAGGCGTTTGCGGAAATCATGGCCAATGTCAGGGATTACAGACCGGACGCCGATATCCGGGGCATTCTGGTATCCCCCATGGCCGGGGAAGGCACCGAAGTCATCGTGGGAACCAAAATCGACGATCAGTTCGGTCCGGTAATCATGTTCGGCGTCGGCGGGATCATGGTGGAGGTGTTAAAGGATGTATCCTTCCGGGTGTTGCCGATTTCCAATACGTCAGCCAAAAAAATGATCCGTGAGATCCGGTCCTATCCCATTCTCAAGGGAACCCGGGGCCGGGCCTCCAGTGATGAAAAAGCCCTGCGCCGGCTGCTGCTGACCTGTTCCGATATCATCGAATCGTATATCGAAATCCGGGAAATGGATCTTAATCCGGTTATTGTCCACGAAAAAGGATTGAGCATCGTGGATGCTCGTATCATTATGTGAAAATAACGGAGATTCTGTGTATGCCGAGAGTAAAAGTGGCCCCGGAAAAAAACAGACTTTATTTGAAGTTCCAACCCATGAGCGCCGATGAACTTTCCCATGAAGTGTTTGAGGTGGTTCGGGCGGTGCGGAAGCTGTCGCCCGGCTTCACGTGTCTGACGGAAATGGCCGATGCGCCGGATCAAACCGCTCAGGAAACCCGCTTTTTGCGACTGATTATGGAGTTTATGGCATTAATGGGAGTTTCCCGGGTGGTGCGGGTGGGAACACCCGAAAGCAATGACAAATGGAACAGAATGAGCCGTGAATACGGCGGCTATACAGCCGAGTGGGCACCCAGCCGGACGGAAGCGGAAAAAAAACTGGATTTAGCGTAAAAAATGCTGTCGTGAAAACAGCGGAAACGTAAAACGCACGGACCAGAAAAGGATGCGGCTGCCATGACCGCAAGATCTCTTTTTACTATTATCACCAATGATAATTGTCCGATATACGCCAAGGGAGATGAATTTGCTCTGGCGGGACGATCCCTTTCCCTGCAGGGCAAACCAGCCTGTCTTACCTTGATGGACGACATCATGCAAACAGTTGAATCTCACTTAACTCCGGTAAAAACAAAAGACGATGTCCCGGCGGAACTGTTTGCCTGCAGCGGCTCTTTTACCGGCTGTGTCGGCTCTATTCGACTCCGGTATCACCGGGAGCCCGCCCGCGCGGCTCAGGCAAATATGAAAACCGAGCGGGAAATCGCGGCAGTTGCCGGAAAGCTGAGTAATTTTTCCCTTTTCCAATCCCTTTCCAATGCCGACATCAAGGAGATCGTATCCCATTTCAGAATTGTGCATTTTTCCAAAGGGGAAACTGTTCTGAAAAAGGGAGAGCCCGGCGTGAAACTCTTTATTATCCTGTCCGGACGGGTGGAGATCATCGGAGACTATGGGGTTTGCATTGCCGCCCTGGAGAAGGGGGACGTGTTCGGCGAGATGAGTCTGTTGTCCGGCAGACCCGTCAACTCCACCGTCCGGGTGCTCGATGACGCCCGCATCATGTTTATGAACGGCAATCATTTCAGAATGATGCTGAACCGATTTCCCGCACTTCAGATGTATTTCGCGCGGCTCATGGTCGATCGCCTGGCCAAGGCCAACCAGGAGCGGGTCCAGCAATACGCTACCGGTATCGTGGGTAATTTTTCCGAAATTACACCCGCGGAACTTTTCCAGACGTTGAATATGACCGAAAAGACCGGGGTGCTCAACCTATACCTGGCTGATGGCCGGGCGCGGCTTTCATTTCGTCGCGGAGATGTCCTTACGGCAGAATATCTGCATTTAAAAGGACCGGATGCTTTTTTTGAAATCGTCAAACAGGTGCGCGGCAATTTTAAATTTGAGCCGGAACTGCCGAGTAATGAAAAAGACGCTCCGGTTCTCGGAGATTTCATGTATCTGTTGATGGAAGCCCTAAACCGGGTGGACCAGGAATCGTTTCGGGCGCGATAGATCTTTGTTTTGCGTAGGGAAGAATAAAAAAACAAACAAACAAAGGAATCAAAAAAATGAAACAGATCTGGCAAGCAATAGTTATTTGCGCCATATGGTTATGCTCTTACGGGATCGCCGGCGCCGAGGAATCAGCAGCAACCAATCCACGAGTGCGCCTTGAAACCGGAAAGGGAGATATTGTGCTGGAACTCAACCCGGCAGCGGCTCCGGCAACTGTCGAGAATTTTCTCACCTATGTAAAAGACGGGTTTTATGACGGCACGATATTTCATCGGGTCATCAAGGGATTTATGATCCAGGGCGGCGGATTTACGCCGGATCTGCAGCAGAAGCAGACCCGTGCACCTGTTCGGAACGAGGCGGACAACGGCCTCGCAAACCGGCGGGGCGCCGTGGCCATGGCCCGGACGCCCGATCCCCATTCGGCCACTTCCCAGTTTTTTATCAATACGGTGGATAATGAATTTTTAAATTTCCGGGACAAATCAGCGCAGGGCTGGGGCTACACGGTTTTCGGCAGGGTGGTGGAGGGCATGGAGACCGTTGACGCCATTGCGGAGGTTCCCACTGGTCCAGCCCGCATCGGCCGGGACGTTCCTGTTGAACCGGTGATCATTAAACAGGTGGATTTAATTGATGCCGATGAATTGTCGCGCTCTGCGTCTGCGCCGGCCGAGGACCCGGCATGATGGAAAGCACGCCGGCTCTGGGTGCAGTGCATCTGAAAATGTACAAAAATTGCAATACCATAACGCCGGCCATCCAAGGAGATTGATGTCAGATGCGCCGTCCCGTTTATCTGGATTATAATGCCACCACCCCCCTTGATCATGAAGTCATCGACGCCATGCGGCCTTTCATGGAAACCGAGTTCGGCAATCCATCCAGTTCCCACTGGCACGGGATCGCGCCCCGCCGGGCCGTGAAAGCGGCCCGGGAGCAAGTGGCCGCCCTTTTGGGCGCCCGGCCGGATGAAATCGTTTTTACCAGCGGCGGCACGGAATCCAACAACCATGCCATCAAAGGCACGGTTCAGGCCTTGCGCAAAAAAGGGAATCATATCGTCACATCCGTGGTGGAACATCCCGCCGTGCTGGAAGTCTGCCGGTTTCTGAAGGCCGAGGGTATCGAAACCACGTACCTGCCGGTGGATGAACAGGGACGGGTCCGGGTGTCGGACGTGGAGCGGGCCATCCGGCCGACCACCACTCTCATTTCCATCATGCATGCCAACAACGAGACCGGATCCATTCAGCCCATTGCCGAAATCGGGAGCCTGGCCAATGCCCATGGCATTATGTTTCATACGGACGCGGCTCAGTCGGCGGCCAAAGTTGAAATCGACGTGGATGCCATGGGGATATCCGTGCTTTCGCTGGCCGGACACAAGATGTGCGCGCCCAAAGGGATCGGCGCGCTTTTTGTTCGTCGGGGCCTGGAACTGCCTCCGTTCTGCCATGGCGCCGGCCAGGAAAGCGGCTGCCGGGCCGGAACGGAAAACGTGATCCATATCGCGGGGCTGGGCAAGGCATGTGAAATCGCCGTCCGGGACGGTCGCGACGACCGCGCGCGCATGAAACAGCTCCGGGACCGACTTCACCAGGGCATTGCCGGAGCGGTAAGCGAGGTCCGTCTGAACGGCCCGCCCGACCTGCGGCTCCCCAATACATTGAACCTTTCTTTTCACGGCTTGGAAGCCAACCGGATTCTCGAAGAAATCGGACGGGAAGTTTCCGCTTCTGCCGGGGCCGCCTGCCATTCCGGTATAATCACCCTTTCTCATGTGCTGGCCGCCATGCAGATCCCCGAAGCCTGGGCCAAGGGATCCGTCCGGTTCAGTCTGGGAAAAATGACCACCAACGCACAGATTGATCATGCGGTTTCAGTGGTGGTCGGGGCAGTGACCCGGCTGCGGCGGAAATAAGACGTTCTGGATTCACCCCGTATTTTGGGGTTCTCCTTTGTGATTCATGCCAATATACTAGAAAATACCTAGTGATATCCTGATAATCAATCGGCAATGCAGATCCCCGGAACCTGTGGCATAGTGGGCCTGAAGCAACAAGGTTATATTGGTTATTAGATTTAGATGCGTTTGGGTGCCAACAGGAGGATGCCATGAATTATTTCATTACGGGGATCACCGGAACCGTTGTGCCGGTCATTGTGGAGGATTTGCTGAGAAAGGACGCGGATTCGTTTTTTTATTTCGCCATCCGGGGCGATCAAAAGGGAAACGGCATCCAGGAGCGGTTTGATGCGGTAGCAGCATCGCTGGATCTCCCGCCGGTCTTAAAGGCACGGCTGGCCGAGCGGTCGAAACTGGTGGAAATCGATGTAGAAAAGGAAAATCTGGGCATTGATCCGGATATGTACGCGGAATTGATCGCCGGAACCGACAAAATCCTCCACGGGGCCGCCGATGTCCGGTTTGATCAGCCCTATGAAACCATCAAAATCGCCAATGTTGAATTTACCATCGAAATTTACAATCTGTTCCGACGGCTAAGAGACCACCGGCGGTCCGCCGGCATGTCCGAGGCCACCCTTTACTATATCTCCACGGGCTATGCCTACGGGATCTACAACACGCCGATTCCCGAGGATTATCCCGAATTTCATCCGGGAAAGCCGGATAACACCTACGCCCAGACCAAGGCCGAGGCCAAATCCTTTCTTTTAGATAAAATCCGGATGTTTGACGACCAGATCGTGATTTTCGAGCCCACCATCATCGGCGGGTCGTCTGTGACCGGCAGAACCAAGACCTATAATCTGCATTATATCGTCATGATGCTGGGATACCTGGGCAAGCTCCCCTTTCTCACTGCGCCGGACAACCGGCCCGATATTGTTCCCGTGGATTGGGTGGCGGCGGTGATTTCCGATATCATGGCCAAAGATGAATATCACCAGGGCGCCATTCGCCTTTCAGTGGGTGACCGTGGGGCGCCCATTCGACAAATGTATGAGGTCGGCTATGAATATTACACGGCCCATGATCCGGTGCCCGGCCATGTGATTCCGAAAATCCGGTTTGTGCCCCGCTGGTTTTTCTTTTCCATGATTCTGATGTTGAAACTCTGGTACCAGTCGGTTTATTTTGTCACCCGGGCGCGTCGGTACCGCAAGCTGCGAAAGGGACTTTCCCTGCTGGAGGGATATTTTCCTTATATTACCGGCTACAAGGTGTTTGAAAACGACAGAAGCACGGCTCTGATTGAAAAATATACCGATTGCGGGCCGGCTCCGGCCATTCATGAAATTCGCGATGCCGCGGGCCATATCGTGGAAAAGGGATATTATCGCAAAACCATGGCCGATACCCTGGAGACCGGGTGGGGCGGGCTGGTGGATTTTGAACGGCTCGCGAAAGGACAGGCGTCTGGGAAAAGCCCGGCAGCGGCTTATGGCGTTTCGCGAAAATAACCAAAACGCTATTCAAACAGGGGAACCAGATCCCCGTATCCCTCGGCCTCCAGCTTCTCCTTGGGCACGAACCGGAGAGCCGCGGAATTGATGCAGTAGCGCAGCCCCGTAGGCGCCGGCCCATCGTCAAACACATGCCCGAGATGGGAATCGGCCCGGCGGCTGCGCACCTCGGTGCGCACCATCAGCAGCTTCCGATCCTTTTTTTCCACCAGGGCGTCCGGCGTGACGGGTCGGGTAAAGCTTGGCCATCCGGTGCCGGAATCAAACTTGTCTGTTGAGGAAAACAGCGGTTCGCCGGATATCACATCCACGTAAATGCCGCCTTCCTTGTGGTCCCAGTATTCATTTCGGAAAGGCGGTTCGGTTTTGTCCTTACGGGTGACTTCATATTGCATGGGCGTCAGCCGTTTCTTGAGTTCGGCATCATCGGGTCTCCCATATTTCTCATCAGCGGTTCTTTCCGTTACTTGTGTCCCTTCCGGTTCTTTTCCCCAGACGTTTTCCAGATAAGCGTCCCGGCCGGATCCCTGCCGATAGAAACGGTAACGAATCGGATTTTTTTTATAATAATCCTGGTGATAATCTTCGGCCGGATAAAAGGTTTCCGCTTTCCGGATTTCCGTTACAATGGGTTTGGAGTAGCGACCGGAGCGCTGGAGCTGATCCCGGGATTTTTCGGCCGTATGTTTCTGTTCTTCGGAATGGTAGAAGACGGCCGACCGGTATTGGGGACCCCGATCCGCAAAAGACCCGCCGGCGTCCGTGGGGTCGATTTGCCGCCAGAACAGCTCCAGCAGAGAATTATAATCGATTTTATCCGCATCGTAGATCACCTGGATGACCTCCAGATGCCCGCTTTTTCCCGATGATACCTGTTCATAGGTCGGATGTTCGATATGCCCGCCCATATACCCGGATACGGCTTTCATCACCCCTTCGTTTTTTTCAAACGCCGATTCCATGCACCAGAAACAGCCGCCCGCAAAGGTGGCGGTTTCCATTTGGTCGATTGTATGTTTCTTCTCATCGGAAGATGATTGTTTTTTGGAGGCGCCGCCCGCCGCCATTATGCCGATCAGTGTCGTTATCATGATAATCACCATTAAAATTAAGATGTTATATTTTTTCTTCATTGTTTTATCCTTTCGTCCTCTCCCATGAAGGCCGCTGAAATAAAGGCTTATCCATATACACAAACAATAATGCAGATTTCTCTGTTTGCCAATAGCATGCCGCCCAAGGGCGCGGTGGTGTTGTCCGAAAAATTATGGGGCAGAGGCATTGTATTCATGCCGCTATGTTGACAGGCATCGGTTTTTTTAGTTATATATCTTGATATCCAAACAGGAGGTTATCCCATGACCATGCGTGAACCTGATCGATCCTGGCACTACCTGGAAACCGAAGCCGTGGCCCGATCCCTTGAGACCGACTTGGCAAAAGGGCTTATAAAGAATGAAGTTGTCAAACGGCGCGAAAAATACGGATCCAACACGCTGACCACCCAGAAAACCCAGGGACCATTGATCCGCTTCCTGCTGCAGTTCAACCAGCCCCTGGTAATCATTCTGCTGGCCGCTACTTTCGTCACGCTGTTTCTCCAGGAGTGGGTGGAATCGGCGGTGATCTTCGGGGTGATCCTGATCAATTCGATTATCGGTTTTATACAGGAATCCAAGGCGTTAAAAGCTATTGACGCCTTGGCCAAGGCCATGGTGAGCGAAGCCCTGGTGATCCGGGACGGAGAGAAGATAAAAGTGGCGGCCCGGGACCTGGTGCCGGGCGATATTGTACTGATCCAGTCGGGCGACAAAGTGCCCGCGGACATACGGCTGTTTAAAACCCGGGAACTGCGCATCGACGAGAGCACCCTGACCGGCGAAAGCGTTTCCGCGCAAAAAAACGAAGATCGTCTAAAAGAAGATACGGAACTTTCCGATCGGCGCAACATGGCCTATTCGTCCACCCTGGTCACCCATGGAACCGGGCAGGGGGTTGTCATTGCCACCGGCGACCATACGGAAATCGGGCGCATCAACGATCTGATATCATCGGCCGAGATTATCGCCACGCCGCTGACCATTAAAATCGAGCAGTTCAGTCATATATTGCTTTACGCGATTCTCGGGCTCGCCGGCGTCACCTTTCTGGTGGGATTTCTGCGGGGCCAGAACTGGATCGATATGTTCATGGCATCCGTGGCCCTGGCGGTCAGCGCCATTCCCGAGGGACTGCCCGCGGCCATCACCATTATGCTGGCCATCGGGGTCTCCCGCATGGCCCACCGCCACGCCATTATCCGGAAACTGCCGGCCGTGGAAACCCTGGGCAGCACCACGGTGGTCTGTTCGGACAAGACCGGGACCCTGACCCAGAACCAGATGACGGTGACCGTCATATACGCCGGCGGCGGCGCCTATGCGGTTTCCGGAGTGGGATACGTCCCGCAGGGCGACATCACGCCCGAAGACAACGCGCCGGACACCAGCGAAAACAAGGCCCTGGAAGAACTGCTGGTCGCCGGCATGCTCTGCAATGATTCGGTACTCCGGAAAACCGGGGAGGCCTACGCGGTGGAAGGCGACCCCACCGAAGGCGCTCTTATCGTGTCGGCCATGAAAGCCGGGCTTTCCGAAAACGTGTTGAAATCCAAACTTCCCCAGATCGACGCCCTTCCGTTTGAGTCGGCTCGTCAGTATATGGCCACCCTGCACGACCAGGGCCCGGGCCAGCCGAAACTGTTGTATGTGAAAGGATCCATTGAAAGCCTCTGCGTGGAATGCAGCATCCTCTATACGGCCGACGGGGGCATGGACATAGCGAGCTCCGAGGAAATTCATCGACAGGTGGAGGACATGGCCCAGCAGGGCCTGCGGGTCCTGGCGTTTTCCCGCAGGGAAATGCCGCCGGAAACCGAGCGAATCACCCATGCGGATCTGGAAGAAGGCCTTCAGTTTATCGGACTCCAAGGGATGATCGATCCGCCCCGCCCCGAGGTTATGGAGGCGGTCAGAGTCTCCCAGGAAGCCGGCATCCTGGTCAAGATGATCACCGGGGACCACGCCGGAACCGCCGCCGCCATTGCCCGACAGCTTGGATTGTGCGGTGAAACCTGTTCCATCCATACCCGGGAGGTGATTACCGGTCGCGATCTGGCGGGCATCGATGATGAGGTGCTGCCGGAACTCGCCGAAAGCACGGCGGTGTTCGCCCGGGTTTCGCCGGAACAGAAGCTGCGTCTGGTGGAGGCCCTGCAGAAGCGCGATCACGTGGTGGCCATGACCGGCGACGGCGTCAACGACGCCCCGGCCCTGCGACAGGCCAACATCGGTGTGGCCATGGGCATCACGGGCACGGACGTGTCCAAGGAAGCCGCCGACATGGTGCTCACCGATGATAATTTTTCCACCATCAAGGCCGCCGTGGAGGAGGGCCGGGGGGTGTTCGACAACCTGACCAAGTTCATCACCTGGATTCTGCCCACCAACGGCGGTCAGGCCCTGGTCATCACCCTGGCCGTTTTTCTGGGAATGGACCTGCCGGTGCTTCCCTTGCAGATCCTCTGGGTCAACATGACCACGGCGCTGCTGCTGGGGCTCATGCTGGCCTTTGAGCCCAAGGAGCCGGGCATCATGGCGCGCATGCCCCGGGACCCGAATCAGCCGATATTGGGAAAAGCCCTGATATTTCGGATCATGCTGGTGAGCATGCTGCTGGTGGCCGGATCATTCGGCCTGTTCAATCTGCAGATGCATTGGGACGGCAATGCGGAACTGGCCCGGACTCTGGCGGTCAGCGTCTTTATTTTCGGGCAGATGTTCTACCTGTTCAACTGCCGATCCCTGAGCCGTTCGGTCTGGGATCTGGGGCTGTTTTCCAACCTCTGGATCTGGATCGGAGCCGGTCTGATGACGGCGTTTCAACTGGTGTTTATTTATGCGCCGGTTTTTAATAAAGTGTTCGGGACCTATCCCATGGGCCTTTATGAATGGGTGTTGGTGCTCGGTTTCAGCGCGGTGTTTAGTATGATCATCGCGGTGGAAAAGAAGATCCAGAGGCGGGTGTCGGCCCGAAGCCGATGACGGACGGATTTATCAACCATCTGATGGAAAAAGGATTCCAAACATGCAGAATCTGCTTTACCGCACCGAAGACGGCATCGGCTATCTGAGCCTGAACCGGCCGGAGCATTACAATGCTTTTGACGGCGCCATGATCGATGAGTTTGAGGCGTTCTGGCATGACCGGCGCTACGACGATTCCGTCCGGGTGATCATTTTAGACGGCGGCACCGCAAAGGGGTTTTGCGCGGGTCTGGATATCGTCACCTTCGGCCCGGCCATTTATGAAAAAGACCCTACCACCGCCTATAATTATCAGGCCCGCATGGCCAGGACCATACTTGCCATGCGCCAGGCCCCCCAGCCCATCATCTGCTGCGTCCACGGCGCGGCCTCGGGCATCGGGTTTTCCCTGGCCATGGCTTCCGACATCCGGATCATGGCCGAAGGCTCCCGGTGCAACGCCGCCTATATCAATATCGGTCTGGGCGGCGCGGACATGGCGTCGAGCTATTTTCTGCCCCGGCTCATCGGATCGGGCCGGGCCAATGAATATCTGCTCACCGGCAACTGGATGAGCGCCGAAGACGCCATGCATCTCGGATTTGCCAGCCGCCTGGTGTCCAAAGAAAAGCTGGCCGAGACCGCCGGGGAACTGGC
>CAZRES010000077.1:0-14941 GCA_964598885.1 uncultured Desulfobacteraceae bacterium
GATTTCCGCCTCGTCCCGGATGCCGCCAAGGGAAACCCGGAAAAATTTCCGGTTCATGGCCTTGGCGATCGCCTGGCCCAAAGATGTCTTGCCAACACCGGGCGGCCCTACGAAACAAAGAATCTGGCCCTTTTTCTTTGGATTGAGTTTACGGACGCTGAGATATTCCAGAATCCGGTCCTTGACGTTGTCAAGTCCGTGGTGATGTTTATCCAGAACCTTTTTGGCGGTGGGAATATCAATCATGTCCCGGGTTGATTTGCTCCACGGCAGTTCAATAAGCCATTCCAGATACGACCGAATCACCGAGGATTCGGAGGCGTCCGGATGGACCTGATCAAGACGCTTGAGCTGCTTTTCGGCTTCTTTCTTGGCTTCAGGGGGCAGCTTGGCCTGCTTGAGTTGTTTTTTATACGAATTGATTTCCTCGGCTTTATCGTCAAACTCTCCCAATTCCTTGTTAATGGCCCGCATCTGCTCCCGGAGAAAATAATCCCGCTGACTTTTGGAAATCTCGTCCCGGACATTGTTCTGAATCTTGGCCTGGACCATGGAAAGTTCCACTTCCCGGGTCAGCAAATCGTTTGTCTTTTTCAGCCGTTCCATGGGATCAATTAATTCAAGTAATGCCTGGGCCTCCTCGATTTTAAGATTCAAATTGGAAGACACCAGATCCGCCAGCTTGCCGGGATCATCGATTTCATTTAACAGAATCCCGATCTCCGTGGAAAAATCTCCACGGATGGTTAATATTTTTTCACTGTTTTCACGGACAGTTTTCATTAATGCCTGATGTTCTAAATCAAGTTTTTCATAATAAACATCCTTAATTATTTCTATTTTAACATTATATATACTCTTTCGGCTGATAAACCGCGTGATCTGGCCCTTGTCAATGCCCTGGATCAGCGTTTTATAGTTGCCGTCCGGCAGCTTGACCACTCTGAGAATCCGGCAGATGGTTCCGACGCGATACAAATCATCGGGTCCGGGATCTTCGATGGCCGGGTCTTTCTGGGTGACCAGAAAAAGCAGGCGGTCTTTTCGCATCGCCTGTTCCACGGCCCTGACGGATCGATCCCTCCCAATAAAAAGCGGCAGCACCATATCCGTAAACACCACCACGTCGCGCACCGGCAACAATGGCAGCTTTTCCGGCAACCGGGTTTGTTCGTCACGTTCCTCCAGGATACTGACGATATTGTCCTGATCTATTTCGCCCATTTACACACCTTCTTGCATGATTATGATTTAATTCATCGGATATATGGTTAAAATAAGGCCGTTTTCCATCCGCGGCAACTAGATGTCAATGGAAAAATGCAAGATCCATGGATTTATCGGCCCAGCGAGCGCGGATAAATTCAATGTTCTTCAACAAAAAATTATGATATGGAATCGTATGATATGTAAACGTGTCCAATACATGCTCCTGATATTTCAACATCATGGGAAATACCGCAACTCCGGAATAAAGGATGATTTTTCATGACAACGGCCGCCATGCCTTTATGGATCACCGGAATTTTGATTTTTTTCATCGGCGCCTGCATCGGCTCCTTTTTAAATGTGTGCATTTATCGAATTCCCGAATCTCTTTCCATTGTCCGGCCAGGTTCCATGTGCCCCTCGTGCCGGGCGCCCATTCGGTGCTATGACAATATTCCGATCCTGAGCTACCTCTGGCTCAGAGGAAAATGCCGGTTCTGCGGCATGAAAATAACCATCCGGTATCCGGCGGTTGAATTGCTGACCGGATTGGCGGCGGCGGCGATTTTCATAACATTCGGAATCAGTCTGCAATCCCTGGTGTTCTTCGTATTTGTGGCAGCCCTGATCTTGATATCGGCCATTGATCTGGACCATCAGATTATTCCTGATATGGTCTCCCTTCCGGGTATTCCCGTCGGTCTGGCGGCCTCTTTTGTTGTGGCATGGCTTCATCCGGTTGCAGGATTTCCTTCCGTAGGCTTTTTTGATGCCTGCATCGGCGTTCTGGTGGGCGGCGGCATTTTATATGCACTGGCATGGGGCTACTATGCCATGACCGGCAAAGAAGGCATGGGAGGCGGTGATATCAAACTGCTGGCCATGATCGGAGCCTTTGTCGGATGGCAGGGCGTTTTGGTGACCATTTTTGTTTCCTCCATCGTGGGCACGATCGTAGGATTGACCATCATGCTGGTACGGGGTAAAAATCTCAAGTATGCCCTGCCCTTTGGTCCGTTCCTGTCCTTGGGGGCCGTTATCCATGTTTTTGTGGGAGCGGAGCTGATCCATTGGTATCTGTATGGGATGCCCCTGCCGTATGCCCGATAAAACCAGCCGCTAAACCGCTTATTTTTCTTGACACGTGATAGGGAGTGGGCGTAAATTCTGGCCGTTATTGCTTTCAAATTCGGAGCACAACATCTCAACGTCTTTGATGCCGATACGTTCCGACACCGGTATCATTTCCATCGTCAGGTCCAGTATAATAAAACATCACTTATCATGTCGTGTCAGCCGATCGGTTTGACTGTTGCACGATAAACCCCCCTGAACCCTAACCTCAACAACAAAGAGAAAGGAGAACGAAAGTGAACAAAAAGGATTTGGTTAATGAAGTAGCAAAGGTCGTCGGTACCAAAAAAGATGCACAGGACGCTGTGGATTGCGTTTTATCAACCATTACCGATGCACTGTCCAAAGGCGATACGGTAACTTTAGTGGGTTTCGGCACATTTAAGGCGGTAAATCGTTCGGCACGAACCGGAAGAAATCCGCAGACCGGCGCAACCATCAATATCAAGGCCCGCAATGTCCCCAAATTTACCGCCGGGAAAGCATTAAAGGATGCTGTAAAGTAACCATTCGATTGCACCGCCAGATTATTCCCGCGTGACGTGGGTTTCGCTGTTAGCTCGCATCCCATGGCACGCGGAAAGCGGGCGCAAAGAAATATTCAGGTCCCCTGATGCTCATTGAGAACATTCCCGCCGTCCTTCGCGTCGGCATTGTCTTTACCCTTATTCTTCTTTCCATCCGGAAAAAATTTTCCCTGGGGAACGCATTTTTGCTGGGCGCATGCCTGCTGGGTTTTTTGTTTGACATGAACCCAGTCAGGATATTGCGCTCTTTCGGGACGGCAGCCACATCCGTCCAGGCCATTTCTCTGGCGATGGTGGTTTCCCTGATCCTGGTGCTGAGCCACTGCATGGAAAAAACCGGTCGTATGACGCGAATGCTGGATCACTTCAAGGGAATTTTTTCACATCCTCGGATCAACCTGATCATCTTCCCTTCCCTGATCGGACTGCTTCCCATGCCCGGGGGAGCGGTATTTTCAGCGCCAATGGTCAAGGTTCTGGGCCGTCGCCTGGGATTGACCGGCGCGCAGCTCAGTTTCGTCAATTACTGGTTTCGGCATATCTGGGAATATTGGTGGCCCATGTATCCCGGTTTTCTGCTGATCATCGTCATGTCGGAGCTTCATATCGGCCGGTTCATCGGATACATGCTGCCCATAAGCATCCTCGCCGCCGGACTGGGGTATTTGAAACTGCGTCACGATATCGGGGACCACCGGTCCGGAATCACTGTCCATAAAAGCGCCCTGCCCTTTTTGTACGATCTGATGCCCATCAGTATCGTGATTGTTCTCGGGCTGGGGTTCGGGTGGATGATTTCGACAGTGGCGCCCGATTTTTCCGTAGGAAAAGAAACCGGTCTGGTTGCGGCCCTGATAATCGCCGTCGGATGGGTCATGGTCCAGGATCGTGTCCCGGTGACAATGCTTGTCCGCATCGTTGTCGGGCCGGAAATGTTGAAAATGATTTATATGATTTTCGCCATTTTCGCTTTTAAGGGAATACTGGAGGACAGCCATGCCGTTACGGCCATCAGCGATGAACTGCTGGCCGTTAATGTGCCGCTCATACTGGTGACCATGCTGCTTCCGTTCCTGGTGGGCGTGGTTACGGGTATTACCGTGGCCTGCGTCGGTGCCGCCCTTCCGATTATTCTTCCCCTGATTTCCGCCATGGATCAGGCCCACCTCATGCCGGCCTACATGATGCTTCTGCTTTGTTCGGGATTTACCGGGGTGTTATTATCCCCTCTTCATCTCTGTTTGATTCTTTCCAATCAATATTTCAATGCCGAAATGAAAAAGGTTTACCGGCAACTCTGGGTTCCCTGCGGGATTTTAATCAGCGCGAGCATTTTTTATTTTTTCCTGCTTTCATGGTGGCTGTCATCCTGAACCGGTGACGTCAAGTTTGCTGTGTTCAATGCCGACAAAAAAACAAGCGGCGATATGCTTCCCAAAAAGCATATCGCCGCTTGCCGGTTTATGGTCTAATAAAAACAATCAGCCGCAGGTGCCGCTTGTGCCGCAACTGGAACATCCGCTGCTTGTTTTCAGATTCGAGGATATATTGAATCCATAGCCGGTAAAATCGATGGAAACCGGTTCGGCTTCCTGGAGCAACCGCTTGTTGACAATAAATTTGAAAGGATCTATTTCGAAAACCGTATCCAGGTCGTTCGGTTCATCCAGAACCAGTGCAAGAGACGGTCCCCCTCAACCTCCCTGGTTGAGAAAAAGACGGATCGGTTTGATTTCTTTGTCCTTGAAATACGCCGCAATCTGTTCCTGAGCGGCTGGGGTAACTTCAAACATGCATACCTCCATTTATGAGATTATAATCAAAAATTAATAAGCATCACGAGATGTTTTAAAGAACGTAGTGATCCCGGATATATTTGTCAATACCAATTGTGTGTTTTCCAATGGTTGACTTGTTCTTTTACATCTGATATTTCGCCCCTGACTTTACAAACGGCAAAATTTTTCGGCCCTGTTCCTCACGCAACGGCCATTACCTGATATCTGACAACCCATTCGAAGGAGTTTGATGCAATGACGGAAAGAACCTTATCCATTGTCAAACCGGACGGAGTCTCCCGCGGCCTGATCGGAGAAGTGACCAGCCGGTTTGAAAAAAATAATATCCGGATTATTGCCATGAAAATGGTGCAGTTGAGCATGGAACAGGCCCGACGGTTCTATGCGGTCCACAAGGAACGGCCGTTTTTTGACAGCCTGACCCGGTTCATGACTTCCGGCCCGGTGGTGGCCATGATTCTCGAAGGCGAAAATGTCATCGAAAAAAACCGGACGCTCATGGGCGCCACCAATTACAAGGAAGCCGCCGAAGGCACCATCCGCCGGGATTTTGCCACAGACATTGAAAAAAACATCGTCCACGGATCGGATGCCCCTGAAACCGCCGCCACTGAAATCGCTTTTTTCTTTAGTGAACTGGACGTCTGTTCAGGGTAAGCCAACAACGAAATCATCAATCCTTGCTTTTTAATACCGATAAAAACGCGGACTGGGGGATCATCACATCCCCCACCATTTTCATTCGTTTTTTCCCTTTTTTTTGCTTTTCCAAAAGTTTGCGTTTACGGGTGATGTCGCCGCCGTAGCATTTGGCGGTCACGTCTTTTCGAAACGGGGATATGGTCTGACGGGCGATGATTTTCGCCCCGATGGATCCCTGGATGGCGATTTTAAACATCTGGCGCGGAATCTCGTCCTTTAGTTTTTCACAGGCGAATCTGGCCCGTTCCACGGCCCGGTCCCGATGAACCAGTTGGGAAAGAGCGTCCACGCGCTCCCCGTTGACCAGAATATCGACCTTGGTGAGATCGGTTTCCCGATATCCGATAAGATCATAATCAAATGATCCATATCCCTGGGTTACAGATTTAAGCTTGTCGTAGAAATCATAAATCACCTCGGACAGGGGAAGCTCAAAAATCATTTCCATCCGGTTGCTGCTGAAATACTGATAATTGGTGTTGATTCCCCGGCGTTCAAGACACAGGCTCATCACCGCTCCCATATATTTGTCCGGAATCATGATCGAAGCCTTGATGAAGGGCTCCATGGCCTTTTCGATTTTCATGGGATCCGGATAAACTGCCGGGTTGTCGATGGTTAATGCTTCACCGTCCTTGAGAACCAGATGATATTCCACGGATGGAGCCGTAAGAATCAGCGACAGGTCATATTCCCGCTCCAGCCGCTCCTGAACCACCTCCAGGTGCAGCAGTCCCAGAAACCCGCAGCGGAACCCGAAACCCAGCGCATTGGAAAAATCTTTCTCGTAGACCAGGGATGCATCATTGAGTTTAAGTTTATCAAGGGCGGCGGCCAGTTCCGGATAATCATCCGATGCCACGGGATAAAGGGAGGAAAAAACGACGGGTTTGGTCTCTTTGAACCCCGGAAGCGCCTTGGCGCACGGACGGTTGCTCAAGGTTATGGTGTCCCCGCAGCGGGTCTCACCGATGGCCTTGATTCCGGCAATAATATACCCGACATTACCGGCAGACAATTTGTCCTGGGGAATACGGCTCAACTGAAAAATTCCCACCTCTTCCACCACATACCGCACGCCGCTTGCCATGAAAAGGATTTCATCACCGGGTTTCACGGTACCTTCAAATACCCGGAAATGGAGAATAATTCCCCGGTATGCATCATAATTGGAATCAAAAATCAACGCCCGCAGCGGAGCCTCGGGATCTCCTGACGGCGGAGCAAACCGCTGGACAATCACTTCGAGGATATTGTCGATGCCGATATTTTCCTTGGCAGAACACAGCACCGCGGTGTCGGGATCCAGACCGAGATCTTCCCTGATCTGTTCCCGAACCATGTCGATTTCCGCGGACGGCAGATCGATTTTGTTGATCACCGGCACAATTTCAAGATCATGATCCACCGCCAGATACATATTGGCGATGGTCTGGGCTTCGACTCCCTGACTGGCGTCGATCAGGAGAAGCGCGCCTTCGCAGGACGCCAGGGCCCGGGAAACTTCATAGGTGAAATCCACATGACCGGGCGTGTCGATCAAATTCAGGTAATAGTCTTTCCCGTCGGCCGCTGTATAGGGAAGGCATATGGTCTGGCTCTTGATGGTGATTCCCCGCTCCCGCTCAATATCCATGTTATCGAGTATCTGATCCCGAAAATCCCTGGCCGAGACCATGCCGGTGGCCTGGATCATTCGGTCCGAAAGGGTCGATTTGCCGTGATCAATATGAGCGATAATGCTGAAATTACGGATACAATCTTTTTTAAAGCGCAGTTTTTTCATGAACGTCCAATCATTGACGGAAAAAAAACGGCAAAAAGAAAATTGACAGTTTTTCGCCGTTTATGTTAATTTATCTGATTATGTAAGTTACAATGCACATATCATTGCAATCCGTTCGTGTCAATACGGGCGCGAGCCGCACACCATCATTCAGGTTCCGGCGGATAGGCTATGAATCCCCCCAACATTTTAATTGTTGACGATGATCCGGAGATTCGCGACACCATTACCGCCTATCTGCGCATTGCCGGTTTCAACGCCGACAGCTCGGAAAACGCCGAACAGGCCCTTGCCGTCATGAAAGCCAAAAAAATCGATGTGGTGATCACCGATATCATCATGAACGGCATGGACGGGCTTGAAATGACGCGTTTTATCAAGGAAAACTACAATACGGACATCATCGTCACTACGGGCTATACCGGCAGTTATTCTTATGAAGAGGCCATCGGTCAGGGCGCGGATGACTTTGTCTTCAAGCCCTTCAAGCTTGAGGAATTACTGCTGCGACTCCAGCGGGTGCTCAGGGAAAGGGGACTTACCGAAGAGCGGGACCTGATGCTCAGACAGCTTAAGGAACTTGCCATCACCGACGGGCTCACCAAACTGTACAACAGCCGGCATTTCTACTACCAGCTTGAAAACGAAATCAATCGCTACAACCGATACGGTCATCCCCTTTCCCTGCTGCTGATTGATATCGACCATTTCAAGAACTACAATGATCGCTACGGTCATCTCGAAGGGGATAAAATTCTGCGGGAAACGGCGCAACAGATCGTCTCCTGCCTGAGAACCCTGGACTCGGCCTATCGCTACGGCGGAGAAGAGTTTACCGTGATTCTGCCGGAAACCGAGGCTGAGGCGGCCGATCACGTGGCACAACGGATTCTTTTAATCATTGAAAATACGTTTCGTTCCGATCCGGACAAAAGCGCCATCACCGTGAGTATCGGCCTGACCCAATACTCCAAGGGGGATTCTTTGACCGAATTTATCCGCAGAGCCGATCAAGCCATGTATATGGCAAAGGCTGCCGGCCGCAATCGTATCGCGCAATTGATGTGATAGTATACGACGCAGAACGTATGACGCGTTTATCCGATTTTTACTTTCAAAAACAGATCGCCCTTTCCACCGTTTGCTGCCTGCCGGCCCTGCCCGCCCAAGCGCAAGACCGTTCCGTCTATGGTCCCGGCTGGTATGGTTAAGCGATACATCCGATTATAAAATCCCCAGGGAATGTTGATCATTTTTTTGGCGCCCGTCCGGGCTTCATGGGGGGTAATCCGGACAATCTCATAAAGGTGAAGCTCATCGGCTTCGCCCATGGGATGCAGCACCTGGATACGATCAGACGTTCGTTTTTTCACTGAAACCTGTTGCAGCCGTGCGGGAAAGCCTTTTTTCGGCAGATGCGCAAAATATTGCAGAAACAGAATCCCGAACACAAATCCGCCGATATGAGCCCACCAGGCAATACCGCTGACCATATTACCGGTGGCCATGGCGTTGAGCACCTGCAGGACAAACCAGAGCCCCAGGAAAAAAAACGCGGGGATTTCTATGATCAGTGGGAAAATAAAAATCGGAATCAGGGTCAGTATCCGGGCCTTGGGATACAAAATAAAATACGCGCCCATGACGCCGGCAATCGCGCCGCTGGCCCCGATGGTGGGAATATTGGAATCGAGATTAAACATGAGATGAATCAGGCCGGAAACAAGACCGGTCGCCAGATAAAACATCAGATAGGAAACGGAGCCGAGATAATCCTCCACATTGTCGCCGAAAATGTAGAGGGTCCAGATGTTGCCGAGAATATGCCAGAACCCGCCGTGCAGAAACATAAAGGTAACCAGGGAAATCAGCTGCTGGCCAAGGCTGAAATAGGACCGGATATCGGCATCCGTAAAACGGGCCGGAACCAGCCCATAGGTATAGACAAACATCTCCATGGCCGGTCCCTTGGAGAGCTGAAGGAGGAAAGCGAAAATATTGATGCCGATGAGGGTATAGTTGACAATCGGGTAGGTTCGGGAAGGGATGGTATCGCGAAGCGGAATCATGGCAGACCATCCCCTACCCGTGGGACGGCGGAACGGCGGCGGCGGGATCCGTGGAGTTCAACGGCTCGATTTTCATGCTGATATCAACAGCCGGGGCCGAATGGGTCAGACTCCCGGCCGATATCACGTCAACGCCGATATCGGCCAATTCGCGCAGGCGGTCCTTTCCAACGCCGCCGGATACCTCCACCAGGGCCCGGGAGTCGATCATTTGGATCGCTTTTCTGATTTGACGGGTTTCCATATTATCCAGCATGATGATATCCACGCCGGCATCCAGGGCCTGGCCAACTTCTTCAAGATTGGATACCTCCACCTCGATCCGATGAAGATGAGAAATATTCGCCCGTGTCGCTTCCACGGCACTGGCAATGCCCCCTGCGGCGGCAATGTGATTATCCTTGAGCAGAACCCCATCAAACAGTCCCATGCGATGATTGTACGCTCCGCCCACCCTTACGGCATATTTGTCCAGTATGCGCCAGCCGGGAATGGTTTTGCGGGTATCAACCAGTCGGACGGATTTACCGGCGATCTCCTTTATATGGGCCCGGACGTGAGTGGCCACACCGGACATGCGCTGGAGGAAATTTAAAGCCGTGCGCTCTCCCATGAGCAGAATCTGAAGGGATGAAACAACCTCGGCCAGGATCATGCCGTGATCCAGAACATCGCCGTCGGTGCAACGCGTTACAAATTCGATGCGGGGATCGAGTTTTTCAAATACCCGCCGGGCCACGTCCAGACCGGCGACCACCAGGTTCTGCTTGGCCATGATCCGGCCCGTTCCCGGCCGCAAAATGCCGTCAATAAAGGCCGTGGAAATATCGCCGGAACCGATGTCCTCATCAAGGGCCAGATCGATGAGGTGGTCCAGCCGGCCGGCGTTTACGTCAAGCAGAAAGCCCGCCATGAAGCATCCTCTTTATGTTGTGAGCCGCGTCCATGTCATCACTCCGTGCGAAAGGCATTGATCCGCTCCAGCTGATGGAACAACTTTTCTTTTTTCTCGCTCAAACCGCGGTGCTGCTCCCTGACTTTTTCCACCACAGTTTCCGGGGCTTTTTCCACAAAAGCGGGATTGGCGAGTTTGGCATCGAGCTTGGCGTGCTCGGCGTCTATCTTGGCGATTTCTTTTTCCAGCCGGGCTGCTTCCACGGCAAAATCGATCACTCCCTCCAGGCGCACCGAAATGACGATGTTTTCAAAAACCGCGGTAGCCGATGCCTTTGGCTTCTGCCCCGCCGATTCTATCTGCAGCTCCGACAAACGCGCAATGATCGTGATCAATGATTGATGGGCATCGAGCAGATCCCGTTGTTGTTGCATATCGGTCTGAACGACCACGGAAAGCGCCTGGGAAGGTGGAATGTTCATTTCTCCGCGAATGTTGCGGATGGCCGTGATAATCCCTGTCAGTACCGCCATTTCCTGCTCGGCTTCCGGGTCTTTTGTTGGTTCGGTTGTTGTCGCATCCAAACCCGGATAAACCGCGGTCATAATGGATGCGCTGGTGCTCGGCAGATAATGCCAGATTTCCTCGGTAACAAAGGGAATAAAGGGATGCAGCATGATCAGAATATCAGCAAGCACCCGTTCCAGAACACCCGTGGTGATTTTTTTCTGATCCGAAGAGACATCGTCGCGATACAATGTGGGTTTGATTAATTCCAGGTACCAGTCGCAGAATTCATGCCACACATAATGATAAAGACTGTTGGCTGCATCATTAAACCGGTAGGTATCAATCGCATCGGCCACTTCCCGGGAGACCGTTTTCAGCCGGGAAAGGATCCAGCGATCCGGCAGAAAAATGGATTCACCCGCAAATGGTTCATGATCGGATTCATTAAGATGCATCAGGGAAAACCGGGCCGCATTCCAGAGCTTGTTGATAAAATGACGATATCCCTCGATGCGCTTTTCGGAAAGCTTGATGTCCCGGCCCTGGGCCGCAAACGCCGCCAGGGTGAACCGGAGCGCGTCCGTGCCGTGGGTTTCAATAATGGTCAAGGGATCAATGACATTTCCCGACGACTTGCTCATTTTCTTGCCGTTTTCATCCCGGACCAGGGCATGGACATACACATCCCGGAACGGCACATCGTTCATGAAATGATGTCCCATCATCATCATGCGGGCCACCCAGAAAAACAGAATGTCAAATCCCGTAACCAGAACGGAAGTGGGATAAAATCGTTTAAGCAGGGGGGTATCATCCGGCCATCCCAGGGTGGAAAACGGCCAGAGCGCCGAACTGAACCAGGTGTCAAGAACATCCGGGTCCGGGATAAGCTCAACATGACCGCAGTACGGGCATGTGTCCGGGGTTTCCATGGCGACAATGATTTTCCCGCAGTCGGCGCAGGTCCAGGCCGGAATGGGATGCCCCCACCAGATCTGCCGGGAAATACACCAGTCGCGGATATTTTCCATCCACTTGTTATAATCGTTGGTCCATTTTTCCGGTATAATGCGGGTCCTGCCCTCAGCAACGTCCGTCACGGCTTTTTGGGCCAACGGACCGGTTTTCACAAACCATTGTTTGGAAAGATTCGGTTCAACAACGGTCCGGCAGCGATAGCAATGACCGATGCCATGCTGATGGGGTTCGATTTTTTCCAGCAACCCGTTTTCCTTCAGATCGGACACAACGGCGTTGCGGCAGGCGAAACGGTCCATGCCGGCATAAGCACCGGCGGCTTCCGTCATTTTACCGTCGTCGCCAATGGCTTTCACGCCGGGAAGTTCGTGGCGCCGGCCGATCTCAAAGTCATTGGGATCATGGGCCGGGGTAACTTTCAACGCACCGGTGCCGAAGGTCATATCCACATACGGATCGGCGATTACCGGTATGATCCGGCCGGTCAGGGGCAGTTCCACGGTATGCCCGATCAAATCCGCATAACGGGCGTCATCCGGATGGACCGCCACGGCCGTGTCCCCGAGCATGGTTTCCGGCCGCGTCGTGGCCACTATCGGTCCCATTCCACCATCGGACCGGGGATAATGAATATGATAAAGATGGCCGGGCATTTCCTCGTGCTCGACCTCCAGATCGGCCAGGGCCGTCATGCACCGCGGACACCAGTTGATAATATAATTATCCTTATGGATCAGTCCTTCCTCATACAACTGCACAAATACTTTTCGAACGGCTCGGGAGAGGCCGTCATCCATGGTGAACCGCTCCCTGTCCCAGTCGCAGGAGGCTCCCAGGCGCTTCAACTGGCGGATAATCGCGCTGCCATATTGTTCCCGCCACTGCCATACCGCTTCAATAAACTTTTCCCGGCCCAGCTGGTGCCGGTCAATCCCCTTGGCCGCCAGATGGCGTTCCACCACGTTCTGTGTGGCGATACCGGCATGATCCGTTCCCGGCATCCAGAGCACATTGTCTCCACAAAGTCGCCGGTAACGGCAAAGAATATCCTGCAGAGTGATATTTAAGGCATGTCCCATATGCAGTACGCCCGTGACATTGGGCGGCGGTATGACAATGGCAAATTCCTGGTTTTTTGGACGATTTTCATCAGCAGCGAACAGGCCGTTGCTTTCCCAGAAGCAATACCATTTTTCTTCGACCCTCGCGGGTTCATACGCTTTTTCCAACAGCGGTTCCATTTGTTTCCATAACCTCGATTTCAAAAAAGTTCAAACCGCGTGCGATCCGTGAAAAACAGCATCTGTTGTCATCTATGGGATCGGCATTCCTGATATTCTGTCCTGCGGGGTATCTCTTTGTCCGGTAAACGGTATACCTGGGCGGGAGGAGCGAATACAACGAATGCGCCACAACGGTTAATGATCAGGATTTCAGTGATTCGATTATCCGCTTTTTGATGCGCTCGAATTCTTCCGTAACAATTTTATCAACGGCAGCCACCAGCATGTGATGAATTCTGTCGCCGTATTTATTTCGGATCATTACCTCCAGGGCAGCGAGCAACTCTTTTTCCGTGGCTGCGTTGACGATTAGCGAGTCGCCGTCATCCGCCTGGTCGGATAAAGAAGCCGGCTCCATCGACGGTTCCGGCTCTTTTCCGAAAAAAGCGTCAAGATCTTTTTCCAGATTCTCCGACGCATCGGCTGCCTCCGTTCCGCTTTCTTCCGGCAGCTCATCATCGGCGGAACCGGCGTCTTCCGTTTCATAACGTGATAAGTTGTCGAAAGATACATCTCTGTCGGCAGGATCATGGGAAAGATCGAGGATGTGCTCTTCCTCGCTGAAATCTTCGTGGGTAGCCCCGCTGATGCCGTTCATGGCTTCGCCGATGAGTTCTTCGGTGAGTTCGATTATCGCTTCATCTTCTTGGCTGGTGCCGACGGCGATATCGGCCAATTCAATAATATCTGTTTTTTCATCACCAGGAGCGGATTTTTTCGGATCTGGGGGTTTCTGGTCATACCCGTGGTTATGATGTTCCGGCATTGGCAAATCCCTTCACATAAATGGCCTATAGATTGACGTCGCTACCCGCGATGCTCTGGTAAAAGCGGCCTTTCACCAGGCCAACTCCCTGTTTGGATGAAAAAAACGATGAATCATTGAATTGCCGATATTTTATCCTGTTTTGATATCATTTCGACAGCAGAAGTGTCAAGAAATTTGCTGGCAAATGTTGCGGTCCTCCCCTTTGGCCTCGGCAACATCGGGGGTAAAAAACCCGTATGAAAATTTCTCGGATCCGTGTTATAAGCCACTGGCAAGAAGAACTATGCCGTTTGTAAACCCAATAAACGAGAAGTCAACTATCAGGAAAAACACGATGAAACGCTTTGTTGTCAATCCCGAGGATATCAGCGGGCCTGCGCCCGCCGTCCGCGGCAGCCAGGTCAATCATATCCGCAATGTCCTGCGCATGAAAGCCGGAGATCGCGTGGTTCTCGTGGATGGTTCCGGATATGAATACGAAGCCGTACTGACAGGCCTGTCTTCAGACCGGGTTGATGTCAATATCCGAAAAAAAACCCCGGCGAATTATGAGTCTCCTCTTCGCCTGATGGTGGCCCAGGCGTTTTTAAAAGATAAAAAAATGGATTTTCTGGTTCAGCATCTCACGGAAATGGGAATGTCGGAATGGTTCCCGCTTTTCACGGAACGCACAATTCCTCGTCCCGAGGGAAAAAAACTGACGTCACGAGTAGAGCGCTGGCAGACCATCGCGGCCGAAGCCGTCAAGCAATGCCGGCGGAGCATTATCCCTGAAATTCACACTCCCATGCCCTTCAAGGACTGGATTGCCGGGGGACTCGACGCCGACATCATTAAAATCGCCTTCTGGGAAAAAGAAACCGTCCCCCTGAATATCGTGGTTCCTGAAAAGGGTCCTTCCCATTCATCGGTTCTGGTGCTGATCGGTCCGGAGGGAGGATTTTCCGACACCGAAATGGACCTGGCCCGGTCTGCGGGTTTTGTTACCGCGTCCATCGGCCCGCGCGTTCTAAAGGCCGATACCGCCGCCATCGCCATATGCGCCCTGATGCAATATTTATACGGCGACATGGGCGGCAACACTCAAAAAGCGGAAAAAAACCCTTGACAGCCGGGTCCCTTTTCCATAAATACATCAGACATTCCGGGCCGAGGTAGCTCAGTCGGTAGAGCAGGTGACTGAAAATCCCCGTGTCGGTGGTTCGATTCCGCCCCTCGGCACCAGTAAAATCAAGGGTTTGCAAGCGTTTTGCAGCCCTTTTTTTTATGCCTAAAATTTA
>CAZRES010000078.1:0-14534 GCA_964598885.1 uncultured Desulfobacteraceae bacterium
GTCGCGTGAAATGGTTCAACGAAAAAAAGGGCTACGGTTTCATCGAAACGGAAACTCACGGTGATGTTTTTGTCCATTACTCCAACATTGACAGTACCGGATTCCGGACGTTGAAAGAGTTAGACCGCGTCAGCTTGGATGTTGAAAATTCCCCCAAAGGGCCCCAGGCGGTCAAAGTTAAAGTGATCCAGGAATAAGTTTTTCCGGGCCGACACAAAACAGAAAGGCGGTGGTAATTACCACCGCCTTTCTGTTTTGTGTCGGTTGTTTGAAATACGTTTCGGGAAGACCATGTGCAGAGCTCTTGAAAGCAATAGAAACAATTGCGCCGCAAGAGGCATCCCATCAAGCGGGATTAAGATTATTTAAAGCCAACAACTAAAAATCATTGACAGGTTCCGGTTTGTTTGATCTGAAAATAGAGATTTGGATTTTTATCAGGAGGTATCAGATTTGGAGAAAAGCAAATGAAACGGATTGTGTTCAGTTCCTGGAAAAATGAAATTATTGATAACCGTGGGAAATCGCCTGAGAATTTTTCAGAGCCGGAAACCATCTCTCTGCCCCCGCTTTTCAGCGATGAGGAACGCGAGATCAAGGCATGGATGGGGTGGGATGGGATTGTGATCCGATCGAATCAGGTCGATATTGTGGATATGTGCCGCGCTTACATGGCGCTGGTTCATACCGCGTCCTGCGGAAGATGTTTTCCGTGCCGAATGGGAACCCGGCTGATGGATGACATTCTCACGCGAATCTGTAAGGGTGAGGGTGAGATTGACGATATCGATACGTTGCGCCGCACGGGACGTATCATCACTACATCCGCCAAATGCAATGTCGGACAAACCGGGGTGATACCGATTCTCCATGCCATAGAGCACTATCCGGAAGCATTCCGGCGGGCCATTGAAGAAAAAAGATCCATCTCCCCCGGGCGCTACCTGTCAAAAGTCACCGCGCCCTGCATGGAAGCCTGTCCGATTCATTTGAATATTCCGGATTATATCGAGGCGATCCGGAATGGGGATTACCAGAAGTCCCTGGAAATTATTCAAAGCCGCCTGCCGCTTCCGGGGATAGTGGGCCGCGTGTGCGTCCGTCCCTGTGAGGAGAACTGCCGACGGAAAAATATTGATGCACCGGTGTCCATCAAATTTTTGAAGCGATTCGTAGCGGACCAGGCCGCCGAGCACGGAAAATCCATTACCTATCCCGTCAAACCATCGAAGAAAACCGGAAAAGTAGCCATTGTCGGCGCCGGCCCCGGAGGAGTGACCTGTGCGTATCATTTAGCCAAAAAGGGGCATCAGGTGACCATTTACGAGCGACTTGGTGAGCCGGGCGGGATGTCTGCCATGGGAATCCCGGATTATCGTCTGCCCCGAAACATCCTCCAGGATGAGGTTTCCCTGATCGAAAACATGGGGGTCACCATAAAATATAATCATACCGTGGGAAAAGATGTGACGCTTCCGGAACTCGAGCAGAATTTTGACGCGGTTTTTATTGCCATTGGCGCTCAAAAAGGAACCTTTATGGGCGCAGAAGGCGAAAAAATGGGTTATAAAGGTTATATCCACGGCGTGGATTACCTGCTGGATATCAATATGGGCAAAGATCCATATCCCGAAGGAAAAATCGTTTGCGTCATCGGCGGCGGGAACGTGGCCATCGATTGCGTTCGGTCTTCCTTTCGCATCGGAAAGACAGAGGTAAACCTGATTTATCGTCGCACCAAAAAAGAGATGCCGGCGGACGCGGTGGAGATCCATGACGCCGAAGAAGAAAAGGTTACTTTCCACTATCTGACGACGCCGGTTAGAATTCTGGCAAAAGACGGTAAGGTCGTGGGCCTGGAAATGATCCGTATGGAACTTGGCGAGCCCGATGCCAGCGGCCGCCAGCGTCCTGTACCGATAGAAGGTTCCGAATTCGTGATCGATTGCGATATTGTGGTTCCGGCCATCGGCCAGGCCGTGGATCTTTCGCTGCTGGAAGGCATCGACGATGTCAAGACAACGCGCTGGAATACCATTGTGGTGGATCCGGTGACCAAGCAGTCCGATCGCCCCAAGATATTTTCAGCCGGGGATTGTGAAACCGGTCCGGGCGCGCTGATCACCGCGTGCGCCGGCGGAAGACGGGCGGCGATCAGTATCGACAAACTAATCAACGGCCGGCCGCTGACCTATACCAACGAGGATTATTTTGAACCTCTTCTGGAGGCGGTCAAGATTTATGATCCGGATGAAAAAATTGACTCTCTTGGCGGGCAACCCCGTCAGGAACTGACCATGTTGCCGCCCGATACCCGAAAGTTCACATTTGAAGAAGTGGAAGCCGGTTTTTCACCCCAGGAGGCCGTCGCCGAATCCCTCCGGTGCCTCCGGTGTTATCGGGTGGCCATGGTGGCCGTTTAGAATATAGCGACAAATGCTTCTTACTATAGGAGTTCCCGAAATGAATGAAAATCAGACCATGTTTATCAATAACCGTGAACTGGCCTTTACGCCGGGTCAGACCATTTTGGAAGTGGCCGAAGCCAATCATATTCATATCCCGACCCTGTGCTATCTGAAAAATGCGTCGCCCACCGAATCGTGCCGGGTGTGTGTGGTGGAAGTAGAGGGGCTGGAAAGCCTGGTCCCCTCCTGCGCGACGCCGGCCAGGGCCGGAACTCGCGTGCTGACCGATTCCAAAAAGGTCGTCGAGGCCAGAAAGGAGATCATCGCATTTCTGCTGGCTTCCGGAAATCACAACTGCGCCATTGCCGAATCCACCGACCGGGATTGGACCGCCTATCAACTCAAGGTTCAACAAGAAGACGGTGCTGCCGATCTTTGTCCGGCCTGGGGAGATTGCCGCCTGCAGGATCTGGCCTATCACTATCAGGTTACCGTCCAGGATTTTCAACAGAAGATTCCCCGTGCGGACAGCCCATATCCCATGGAACTGGCCAATCCGTTTATTATTCGCGATTTTTCCAGATGCATCCTGTGCGGCCGATGCGTGAAAGCCTGCCGTGAAGTTCAGGTAAACAACGCCATTGAATTCGGATATACCAGTGATTATACAAAGATCACGACCGGAAAAAACGACGCCCCGCTCAAGGATTCTGACTGTGTGTTCTGCGGTGAATGCGTGCAGGTCTGCCCGGTTGCCGCCTTGGTTGAAAAGGACGCTCGTTATGCGTGGCGGCCCAATGAAGTTAAGCAGTTGCGGAGCACATGCCCATACTGCGGCGTAGGTTGCCAGATCAATCTTCATGTAAAAAACGACAGGGTTTTGAAAATCACCGGCGTTGAATCATCTCCGCCGAATTTCGGCAGCCTCTGTGTCAAGGGACGTTTCGGATTCAACTTTATTGACTCACCCGAACGCTTGAAGGTTCCTCTGGTCAAAGACAGGGAAACCCAGGAGTTCAAGGAAACCACATGGGATGAAGCTCTGGATCTGGTGGCGGATCGGTTGAAAACCATTTCCAGGCACCACGGACCCGACAGCATCGGCTTGCTGACTTCCGCTCGCATGACAAATGAAGACAATTATATCATGCAGAAATTCGCCAGAGCGGTTCTTAAAACCAACAATGTGGATCACTGCGCCCGTCTCTGACATTCTTCCACAGTGGCCGGTCTGGCCGCAGCATTCGGAAGTGGCGCCATGTCCAACACCATCGCGGACATCGGAAAAGCAGAGGTGATCCTGGTTACCGGATCGAATACCACTGAAAATCATCCGGTCATATCCGCCATCATCAAACGGGCAGCCCATTATAAAAATACGAAATTGATCGTCGTTGATCCCAGACGGATCAAGCTGGCCGAATTCGCGCATCTCTGGCTGCGCCCCCGTCCGGGAACGGATGTCGCCTGGATCAATGGGCTTTTGCATGTCATTATCAAGGAAAACCTGCTGGAGAAGACATTTATCGAAAATCGCACTACCGGGTTTGATGCGCTGGCAAAAGTGGTGGAAAAATATAATCCTGATATGGTGTCTGAGATCACCGGTATCCCGGCGCAAGACATTATCAAAGCAGCGAGAATGTATGCCGGTGGGAGCCCCGCCAGTATTGTCTATTGCATGGGGATCACCCAGCATATTTCCGGGACGGACAACGTTAAATCATTGGCCAACCTGGCCATGACCTGCGGCAATCTTGGCGTGCCGGGCGGCGGCGTCAATCCGTTGCGAGGACAAAACAACGTCCAGGGGGCGTGCGACATGGGAGGCCTCCCGGATGTCTATTCCGGATACCAGAAAGTGACCGATCCGGCCATACGGCAGAAAATGGAAGCGGCCTGGGAAGTTTCGGATTTACCGGAAAAGCCGGGGCTTAAAGCCACGGAAATGGTGCCCATGGCCCATGAGGGAAAGGTCAAAGCCTTATATATTGCCGGTGAAAATCCGTTGGTGTCGGATCCCGACCTGAATCATACGGAAGAAAGTTTCCGTAATCTGGATTTTCTGGTGGTGCAGGATATTTTTATGACGGAAACGGCTAGGATGGCCGATGTGGTTTTTCCGGTGGCCAGTTTCGCCGAAAAGGACGGCACTTTTTCCAACACGGAAAGACGTGTGCAACGGATAAGAAAGGCCGTGCCGGCTCCGGGTGGAGCCCGTGAAGACTGGCAGATTTTATGCGATATCGCCACCCGCATGGGCTATTCCATGACCTACCCGGATGCCCGGACGATTTTTGATGAGATTCGTTCCGTAACACCGTCTTATGCGGGTATTACCTATGACCGGATCGAAACCGAGGGTATTCACTGGCCTTGTCCGACAACGGATCATCCCGGAACTCCGATTCTGCATGTGGATCAATTTCCCATCGGAAAAGGCGTATTTTTTCCTATCGAGTGGGTGGCGCCGGATGAAATAACCGATGAGCAGTATAACTTTTACCTGACAACCGGTCGTCTTCTCTACCACTATCATACCGGCACCATGACCCGGAAGGTCGATGGCCTTAACGAGCGCGCGCCGGAAAATTACGTGGAAGTCTCACCCAATGATGCGGAAAAATATGGTCTTTCCTCAGGCGATATGGTCGAGGTGTCATCAAGAAGAGGGCGAATATCGGCCAAAACAAAAATATCCTCCACAGCGGTGGACGGAACTGTTTTCATTCCGTTTCATTTTGCCGAATCCGCCGTCAACCGGTTGACCAATGCCGCCCTGGATCCGGTATCCAAGATTCCCGAATTCAAGGTGTGCGCGGTAAAGCTGGAAAAAGTTTAAGCCGCCTCCGGTTTACTCCCGGCTTTCCGGAATCACCACCACTGTAGCGGCGGCATCTGTATCCAGGTAACGCCGGGCCATGGTCGATATCTCCTTGGGGGTTATCGACGCATAATCGGATGCAATGGTGCGGGCCCAATCGAACAGCTCGGGATGCCGGCCGGATGTTTTCAGCACGGTGTTAAGCCAGTAGCCGTTGGTTTTGACGGTTTCAGCAACAGAGGTCAGAATGGGGTTGACGGCCCGCATTACCTCATCAGCGGAGACGCCATTTTCGGCCAGTTCACCGGCGATGGTTTTGACGGCGCCAGCAACAATGTCGGCATCTTCCGGATCGATCATCACCACGGCCCTGAGCATGCCGAATTCCGGATAAGCCCGGCTTGGATCATGATAGGCGTGATAGGAATACGCCGCACCCATGGCTTCCCGGATACGCTGGCGCATGCGGTCGTTTAGAATTTCCGACAGAACCGACAGTCGCCGGTTGGTGTGGATATCCCAGTAGTCTCTGGTGGGAAAGGCGACAGTGAGCATGCCCTGTGGGATGCGGGTAGGCACCTCGACGTTGAGGGATTTTCCCTGGGGAAAGCTCGGACGTCGGTCGACGGAGATTGCGGATTTGTCTCGGGCCGGCAGATGGCCGAGATACCGTGCCGCCAATTCGATTACCCTTTCCACATCCAGATCCCCCACAATGGAAAGTTCCAGGGGGCTGTAATTGATGGCATCTCCCGCCCATTGTCGCACATCCTCAAGGGAGGCGGTTTTTTTCAGCACGTCAAATGTCGGCAGCCCGAAACGGCTGTCGCCGCCGGCCAGAAACCGGTTCCCGTGAAATATCATGCCGCCCTGGATATTATGCGCCAGAGCGTCAAACTCCTGTTCCAGTTTCTGAATGGCCAGATTGTAGGCATCCTCCCGGAAGCCGGGATCTTCAAGATGGGCTTGGTAGAGCTGGAACAGGGTTTCGATCTGGTCTGGGACGGTATGTCCTTTAAAGACAAAGTGATCTTCATTCACCTGAAAAGAAACCGAGGTGTGGGTGCCGGCAAGGGCTTGGCGCAGGTCGTCCCGGTTCATTGCTCCCAGCCCGCTTAACTGGATCACCTTCTGGCTCACAACGGCCAGTCCGGGTTGCTGTGGCGGCTCCGAGGATTTTCCGTTGCCGAAGATCAGGGAAGTTTTGATCTGATTGGCCTTAAAATCCGTTGGTTTGATGTTGATGCGGACGCCGTTTTCCAGTTCCACAACCACAACGTTGAGATCCGAAATATTTTTTCGCAGCACGACGGCGGCTGTTTGATCCGGAACCGGCAGATAAGGGAAAGTGAGGATTTCTTTTTCCGGGACGGGTGTTACGGGAAATTCTCGGCTATGGAAATAGGCATCCAGTATTTCGTCTTCTGGTACTGCCTCGTCGCCGGCAAGATCCGCATTGCCGGTTACCAGGATCAGGCGGTGCGGGGGCCGCCAGTCGCGCAGCAACGCCTCATGCAGGTCCTCCCGGCTGACGCTTTCCACCATGGGACCCAGTAGCTCCATGCGCTGCTGCGGCGACTGAAATACTTCCATGTTATTAAGGCTGCTGATAATCGAGCGGGCCAGATGCCGGCTTTCCCGGGTGGGGGCTTTTTTAACGGCGTTTTCGAGTTCCGCGATAAATTCCCGACGGGCCAGTTCCTTTTCATAATCCGTAAAGCCGTGCGTCAGGGCCCGGCGCAGTACCTGTTCCAGGGTCGATAGGGTCTGGTTCCATTTTTCCGGCGGGCATTTGGCATTTATTTCAGCGGTTTTAACATAATTAAGATAGATACCCGAGTAGATGGAAGCATGAGTAAAGGGTGTTTCCGGATCTTCGAGCATTTCCGAAAGCCGCTGATTGATAAGATGATTGGCCATGCTGGAATGAAGGCGATTGCGGCGGTAATCAACAGAATCGGTCGGCTGGATTTGCTTGGAGACCACTTCGATGCTCACGCTGGTGGCTCCGGCTTCGCTTTCATGATGATGAAACGCCTTGGCGCCGCCGTGGGCGATGAATCCCGGGTCCGGATAGACCCTTTCCGGTCCTCTGGATGTAATGTCCGAAAACCGTTCCCGGATGAGATTATCGGCTTCGGTCACATCAAAATCGCCCGCCATGATCAGCACCATCCGATCCGGCCGGTACCAAGCATCATAAAAATTTTTCAGTATTTGTCGTTCTGCGGTCTTGAGCACCGACTCCTCGCCGATGGGAAGCCGGCGGGGAAGCAGGGCGTCGGGCAGCTCGAAGTTAAAGGTTTCCACAAAAGTGCGATAGCCTACTGAATCTCGGGTCCGCTTTTCTGCCAACACCACCTGGCGTTCCCGTTTTACTTCATCTTCCGGGATCAGGGCTCCTGCCGCGTAATCCCGCATGACCAGCAACCCCTGAGCCAGGCTTTCCGCATCTCCTCCGGGCAGATCGATATCGTAAACAGTGCTGTAAAAACTGGTCTGCGCGTTGACATCCGGTCCGAATTTCATGCCGATGCTCTGGAAATATTTAACCAGTTCCCCTGGTGAAAAATTTTCCGTGCCGCAAAAGAGCATATGTTCCAGAAAATGCGCCAGCCCTCGTTCGGTTTCGGATTCGTGCATGGAGCCGGCCTGCACGAACAGATGCATGCTGACCCGGTGTTCCGGTCGCTGGTTTTGCAGCATGACATATCGAAAACCATTGGGCAGTTCCCGGAAAATCAAGGCCGGATCCGGTTCAAGGTCTGCTGCCTCATGAGGCCATTGGATGGAGGGGTTATAAATGGCGTCAGCGGGATCAACGACGGAAACCCCATCTGCGTTTCTGGCCTGTTCGATATAATACCGGCAATCGCCGAACACATTGCAGCATCCGGCCAGGGCCAGGGCCGTAACGGCAATAACGGTAAACAGCAAGATATTTTTTAGAACCCGCCGGGAATTTTCCATATCAGTTTATCCTAATCTCACCTTTTTTATTGAATTTCTGATCGGTATTTTTGATGATTGACAGCCATATCCAGCTGATAAGGTTCAGGTATCAAAAGGAATTGGATGTAAACCAGCGCCTTAATTACTCTTTACTTTTTATCGCATCCCCATTGAAAAGTCAACGTGGAGCCACGGGAAAACCGGTGAAAAGAATTTGCCTTGATGTTGATCAACCCCTGTGTTAAGACCTGCGCAACTTGAAGTAGCTTAAATATCGGTGTGGAGAGGAGTTATGGCGGTTGAATGGTATGTGCTGATCCTGGGTTTTTTGGGCGGCTTTTACATGGCATGGAATATCGGCGCGAACGATGTCGCCAATTCCATGGCGTCTGCGGTGGGAGCAAAGGCGATCACGCTTCGCCAGGCAATTCTTATCGCTGCTATATTGAATATAATCGGGGCTGCTTTTATTGGATCGCATGTCACCGATACCATTCGAAACAACATCATCTCGCCGGAAGTCCTCGGCGATATGGATCTCGCCATGTCCGGAGCCCTGGCGGCGCTTCTTTCCGCCGCTATGTGGGTATCGTTTGCCACCTGGCGGTCCTTGCCGGTCTCTACTACCCATTCCGTCGTGGGGGCGATGATCGGTTTCGGAATTGTTGCCGGCGGATTTTCAATGGTCAACTGGATCAAGCTTGGCGCCATTGTGATGAGCTGGATTATTTCCCCGGTGTTTAGTTTGATCATCAGCTATGTCATGTTTAAAATCATTGTCCGGTTAATCCTGATCCGCTCCGAGAGTTACAAGGCCGCATTGCGATTTTCCCCTATTTTCATCGGAATGGCGGTGTTTATCGTGGTCATGTCATTTGTTTTCAAGACACCGTTAGGCTCGTCGCTTAATTTAACCACACCTGTTGCGGGAATGATTTCGTTCCTGTTGGCATTACTGGCCGGCTTCGGCGGCAAAAGGCTTATTGACCGAGCTTTAGGGTCAAGGCCGGATCGGGACGCAGAATCAATTTTCCGTCGAATACAGATCGGCACCTCCTGTTATGTGGCCCTTGCCCAGGGGGCCAATGACGTTGCCAACGCCATCGGCCCCCTGGCGCTGATTTATTTTCTGGTTAAAACCGGGGAGGTCGGACCGAAAGTGCCGGTTCCTTTCTTTTTGTTGCTTTTTGGGGGCATTGGAATTGCCATCGGGGTGGCCATGGGGGGCAGACGCGTGATTCAGACCGTTGGTGAACGAATCACAGCACTTACCAACACCCGGGGATTTTCTGTGGATTTTGCTGCGGCAACAACGGTTTTATTAGCATCAAAACTGGGACTGCCGGTGTCGACCACCCATGCGGCCGTAGGGGGTGTCCTGGGGGTGGGTCTGGCCGGAGGAATTGAGGCGGTAAATTTTGCTATTGTTTTTAAAATCATGCTATACTGGGTGTTAACAGTGCCGGTGTCAGCACTTACCTGTATGGTTATCTTCAAAATACTTCAGGTTTTTATCTAAGGAGCCGGTTCATGAGAGTGCCTTTTTTTTCGATGTTTATTAAATCCCCGTTTGATGCGCTTCAGGAGCACGCCGAAAAAGTAAAGGAGTGTTCATGGGCTTTTCAACAGGCTGCGGAATGTTATGTGTCGAACCGGTGTGAAACATTTGAAACGCATCGGCAGGAGGTCCACCGATTTGAACATGAGGCCGATGAAATCAAACGCCGGATTCGGGCCAGCCTGCCGAAAAACGTCATGCTGCCCATGGAAAAATTTCAGCTTTTCCGGTATCTCCGGGAGCAGGACGGCGTGCTTGATTCCGTTCATCATGCCACCACCTGGTTAAGCTTTCGGCCGGAAGATGGCATTCCTTCCTATATTGAAAAGGATTTTTTTCTTTTAGTCGACTCGGTCATCGAACCCATTGAGGAATTGACGGTCATGGTGGCGGAAGCCCGGATTTATTTCCGAAAATTTTCCGAAAAACAACGCCGGAAGGTCAAAGAGATCATTGGGAATCTTCGCCAGATGGAACATGACGCGGACAATTGCGAATATGCACTGGTGCAGCGGCTTTTCAAGAATGAAAAAGACCCCATCACCTTGTTTCATCTGGTGAGGTTGTCGGAGTTGATCGGCGATATTGCCGATCACGCGGAAAACGCGGCGGACATGATGCGGGCCATGATCGCCAGATAACCGCTGTCCGCCGGTCGAAAGGCAGGTTTTTAATCCAAAAAAGCCCATTGGATATAAACGATCAGGATGGTCCAGGAAATGATGCAGATGATGTAAGAGATCCAGTTGGGCGATTTCCGGGCTTTCCCGTATTTATCAACGCCCCCCACCCGTGTTCGGCAGGAGAAGCATTCCTTTGCGTCAAGGGGAAGATTAATGAAACATTCCGGACATCGCTTGGCCTGAAACTTTAATGAATCATCCGTCGGATCTTTTTTTTTCGGTTTCCGCCCAAGAAGAGCCATGCCCACCCCAACACATATGGTATGATCTACCGTCGACCCGCACAGAGGTTTTCAATCGGCAGGGAGACGAACGCCGGTTTAGATTCGAAACTGGTCGGAAATGTTGATACGGCTGTTTTTCCGCAACCGCGCGATCCATGACTGGAAAATATCATTTTGCTTCTGACGGGTCAGCCGCTCAATAATATTGTCCCGAGCCAGGGAAAATCCCGCTGCCGGCGGCGATGTTCTGCCGGTCAGTTCCATCACATAATATTTTCCGTCGTCCCCGGTAATAACGGTCTCGGAGAGGGGGTTGTCCGGCGCCAGCTCATAGGCGGTGCTGACGACCGAGGGAACTGCTTCGAGCTCTTCCGGGGGTTTATTCCGGTTTCCAATTGCCGCGGTCCGAGTTCGGTGCCCTTCTTTTTCGGCTGCCGCCGATAATGAACCGGCATCATCGGCGGCGGTCAGCAGTTCGTCGGCTGCCTCTTCCGCGGCCATGCGCTGCTGCTCAGCCATCAAATCCTTCCGCACCTGCTCTTCGACCGTTTCAAGCTCTGGAATTTGTTCCGGTTGCTCGGCGATCACCTGAATCAGATAATAGACGCCGTCGATATCAATCACATCGCTGATGTCCAGGAGAGGAAGAGCAAAGGCGATGCGGGCAAATTCCGAGGCGCCTGAAATATCGGCAGGTCCCTGGGAACGGGTGAAAAAATCGGTTTCCCTCAGATTCAGGTCCAGCTCTTCGGCATTTTCCACCAAGTCATCGTCGCCAAAAGAAATATTATAGATCGTAACCGCCTCATCATATGCGATGTTATGTGATTTTCTTTCGGCCAGTTTGGCGCGAACGCGATCGGCGACATCATCAAGCGGTTTAAGCGCCTCGGGCAGACGTTCCTCAATTTTTAGGATATGCCATCCATAACGGGTTTTGATTGGATCGCTGACCTCGCCGACTTCCAGGGAAAAAGCGGCATCAGCGACAGCGGGCAACAGTCCGGATCGGGGAAGAGGCCCGAAACTTCCACCGCTTTCCTTTTCAGGGCCTTCACTGTACTGTTTGACAAGTTCGGCAAAGTCCTCACCGGCTTTGGCCCGCTCCATCAATGCCAAAGCTTCGGTCCGTTTTTCATCTTCGACCTCGTCTGGCGCGTCATCCGGAACTCTGAGAATGATCTGCCGGCCGGAAACCATTTCCTCGACTTTAAATTCCGATGGATTGGAGTGATAATAATTTTCAATTTCCTGCTCGGAGATAACGACGTTATCCTGAAACTCCCGGGGGTCGAATTCAATATAACGGGCCTTGACGGCGGGTTCCGTCATGTAATTTTGTTTGTGCTCGTCATAATAGGATACCAGCATCTCATCGGTAATGTTGATATCCGTAAAGGCGGCCGGTTCAAAGGGCACATATTGAATGGTGACCGTCGTGTTTTCCCATTCATACCATGTCCGAGCTTCTTCTTCGGATACTTTGACGCTTCCGGCTACAAGAGATTGGAGTTTATTGAACAGAATCGCCTCTTTTTGCATGGTTTCAAAGGATTCAGGGGTCATGCGGTTTTGAGAAAGTAATAGGTGGTAACGTTCCTTGTCGAAAGCCCCGTTCTCCTGGAAAGCAGGTATCCGTGTGATGGAATCAACCAGTTCCTGCTTTGACACAATGATCCCGGCCCTTTCGGCCGCCTGCCGCATCAATTCGGTTTCGATGACCTGATCCAGGGCTTGTTCTTGCACATTGAACATTTCGATGATTTCATCATTAAGCTGGCCGCCGAATTGCTGCCGGAGGTTATCAAGAATCTGGTAGTAGGCTGTCTGGTAATCGCTGAGCGTAATGGGATTGCCGTTGACGCTCCCGATTTTGGATGTCCGTCCGGAATTGTAAGTTCCTGTGCCCACAAACACAAATGCCAGCACGATAAGTCCCAAAAGAATTTTGATGATCCAAGAACCGGCGCTTTCCCGCATGAATCTTAACATATATTTCCTCGCTTAACCTGCTTTCCTGTTTGAAAAATTAATGTTTCATATGATCGGCATATGAGTGTTCGACATAGTGTGGCAGCCACAATGCCCGTAATGAGTAAACGTATTTTTATTGATAATATAATATTTTGTCAATATTTTATCGTCGAAGGTCCCCGGTTGTTTGTTTTTGGTACCGAACGCAGCGGGTATAGTTGCATCGGCTCCCGCATGGTCTTACAAGAAAGTGGGAAATTTTAGGGAAAAATAATTATTGACACGATAAACGCATTTTATTATTTAAACGGGATAAACCATCGGGGCTGTAGCTCAGCTGGGAGAGCGCATGACTGGCAGTCATGAGGTCAGGGGTTCGATCCCCCTCAGCTCCACCAAAAAATCAAGCAGTTAAGGCGGCCGTAAAAAGCCGCCTTTTCTTTTTGGTTGATTTGTGCCGACATTGTCCCAACTTTTCAAATATAGGATCCGGTCCGGCAGCCTGGTTTGATTCCGGGGCATCAGGCCGGACAACCATTCTTTGCCCTCTTCCCGATGATCTATCGCCATATTTTTTATTATGATCCTTCCCGTCCTGATATTCCGTCAAGCCGCAAATAAGGGGCTTTGCATCCCTGGAGTGCCCAGGCCTCGGGCCGAAAAACAGTTCTCATGTAGAATCCGAAGTCGAGTACCGGGTCAGGGACCTCCTTCTATCATTGCTTTTAAAAGCTTGATAATATATTATATCGGAAAACCCTGCCATCATAAAAAGGAGGATGTATCATGAAGAGCATTATTCCGATTCTGTCAGCAATAGTTCTGATCTTCGGCCTGGCTTTTATGTCGGGTTGTGAAAAAGGTGAGGATGTATCGGTTAAAAAGGAAGAAACAGTAAAACCCTCGCCATTGGATGAGGCAGCACCTTCTGTCGATAATGATACCTCCGGCGAACTTGTTTCTTCCGATGAAACCGACAGTCCAGAAATCATCACAAATGACGATGTTCCTTTATCTAGTGATGAACAAAGCGGTGTTATCAAAATGCAAAATCAAGAAGCGGTTTCTCAGCATCGTATGGGGGTCGTTATGTTCACCCATGAAAAACATTACCTGGAAAAACCAGAGGGCCACGGCATCGGCTGTGGCAAATGTCATCATGACGCCGCCGGCAACCCTCTAACTGAACTGAAAGCCGGCGATCCGGTTCAGAGTTGTTTTGAATGCCACAATAAAAAAGACAGACCCAGAAAACCTCAGGATATGTCTGATGAGGACTGGCTGTCCATGCGACTGGAATATTATGTGGAAGCTCTGCATGAGAATTGCATTGAATGCCACAAGCAACAGGGGGGGCCGGTTAAATGCACGGATTGTCACGTTAAAAATTGAATGGAGAATAAATCATGTGCAACGTTGGGTTTATCCGGAAGATCGACGGGCGTAAGACTTTTCCGGGCCCGGGCTCAGATGCATTAAGGGATTTATAGTTATCAAAATCCCAGTTGTGTCAATTTTGTATAATGTTCTGGCACTGCCTGTTATCCTGGTTTTTGAGATTCATCTTCGGGAAGCTCTGGCTCTGCATCATGGGAGGAGGCCTCATCTTTTGATTCCTTGCGTTCTTTCTTTTCTTCTTTCTTTTTTTGCCGTGCCAGCTCTTTTTGGCGCTTATTGAATTTATAATTAGGCTTTGCCATGTTATTTCTCCTTTAGAGTTCGGGGAATGGATGCTACTCCACCGGAGCGGCATTTGCATGTTGCAAAATTTAGCATTCCGGCGTTGATGATTCAAGCCGTCATTCCTGCGTTCCGACGGTTATGCTTTTAAAGTTTGAAAAAATTAAAAAGGGCACCCCAAAAATAATTTCCGGGATGCCCTTTTGTTTTTAAAAAAATCAGTTAGACAAC
>CAZRES010000079.1:0-14327 GCA_964598885.1 uncultured Desulfobacteraceae bacterium
CGTTTTGTTTTCGCTTCTGGAGTCCGGCATCCATGAGTTGCAGATCATCATGGCAGTAACCAATCTCATCAGACGGTTGCTGCTGATCCGAAGTTTTGTAGAAAACAGTTCGCTTACACTTCCGCCTCGGAAAATTTCCTATGACCAGTTTCAGCGCGATATTCTGCCCGCGTCCCGGCAATATGATGCGCGCGCAGCCGCCAAACTGACAACTGCGCCGAAACCGGACAGAGACCTGTCGGAACAAGAGGACAAGGACATTGCTTTCAAAAAAACCGACAAAGCGCCTTCGAAAGCACCAGACGCTTTCCTGCCCGACGATGTCGCGGTGGTTAAAAAAAAGGAACATCCGTATGCGGCCTATTCATTGTTTCTGAAAGCCTTGAAATTTAATACCCCGGAGCTGACAGCGGCCTTTTACGCCCTGAGTCGGGCGGATGTGGCGTTAAAAACCAGTCAACGGTCGCCCCGGGCCATTCTGGAACATCTTATTATCGGGATTTGCGCGCCGTTAAGCTGAAATTTTATATGGTGTTGCTGCCATCTGAGCACATCGTTTTGTCTTATCACCAATACTGACTGGTACCATGGAAAAATTATCAAAACCGCCGGATGTCGCACCGCCGTCCGGCGGGGTCAAAGAATATGTGGAAGCCCTGGCCGGATCAACGGTATTAGGCCATCGGATCGTCTATCAGCAGGAGTTTCCGGAAAAACCTGCCGTCGTGGTGCCCATCGGTAAACTGGGCTCCGGGCCCATGACGCAGTTATTGAACGCAAACCATATCCGGACCCTTTATTCCCATCAGTTGAGTGCCATCCGCGCCGTCCGTGCCGGCAGGCATGTGGTGGTGGCCACGCCCACGGCCAGCGGCAAAACCCTGATCTACAATCTGCCGGTAATCGAAAAAATTTCAGCATCCGCGGACACGCGGGCCTTGTATGTGTTTCCTCTCAAAGCCCTTGCCCAGGACCAGCTGCGCACATTCGAACAGATGAACGCCGCCTGGAAAACCACCGGCCTGACCGCAGCCATCTACGACGGCGACACCTCCGGCTGGCACCGGAAAAAAATCCGCCAGTCGCCGCCCAACGTCATTTTAACCAATCCGGAAATGATTCATTTGTCGTTTCTGGCCCACCATGAGAAATGGGCGTCTTTTTTTTCCCGCCTCTCCATGGTGGTTATCGATGAAGTCCACACCTACCGTGGGGTTCTCGGGTCACATATGGCTCAGATTTTGCGGCGGTTCCAGCGGATATGCCGATTTTACGGCGCAGATCCCACATATGTGTTCAGTTCCGCCACCATTGCCAATCCAGCGGGCCTGACACGGGACCTGACCGGTCTTGACGTTAAAGTCGAGGCGGATTCCGGAGCCCCCGTGGGCCGGCGGTATTTCATGTTTTTAAATCCCGAGCAGAGCGCTTCGCATGCGGCTATCTTGCTTCTTAAAGCCGCGCTGCACCGTAAACTGCGCACCATTATCTATACCCAGTCCCGAAAAATGACAGAATTGATCGCCGTGTGGGCGGGAAGTCAGAAGGGGAAATTCGCGGGCCGGATCAGCGCCTATCGCTCCGGTTATCTTCCCGAAGAGCGCCGGGAGATCGAGCGGAAACTCGTGTCCGGTGAGCTTCTGGCCGTGGTGTCCACCAGCGCCCTTGAGCTCGGCATTGATATCGGCAATCTTGATTTGTGCATCCTGGTGGGATATCCGGGAACAATGATGGCCACATGGCAGCGGGGCGGCCGGGTGGGACGCCGGGGCCGTGATTCGGCCATTATCCTTATCGCCGGAGAAGACGCCCTGGATCAATATTTCATGCGACATCCGCAGATGTTTTTTTCAAAAGGTCCCGAGGCAGCGGTCATTAACCCCGACAATGAAACCATTTTAAAAAAACACCTGGTCTGCGCTGCCGCGGAACTCCCCTTGGAAAGCCATGAGCCGTTTGTCGCCCGGAAAGCGGTCAGCAGAGCGGCGGCGGAACTGGAGCACGCCGGGTCGCTGCTGAAAAGCGCTGACGGTACGCAATGGTTTTCGGCTTCCCGGGCGCCGCATCGTTACGTGGATTTGCGGGGCAGCGGCGACCGGTATGCCATCATATCCGGATCATCCGGTGATCATCTGGGAGAAATCGACGGATTCCGCGCATTTAAGGAAACACATCCCGGCGCCGTCTATCTGCATCATGGTCAGACGTTTCAGGTAGAACATCTTGACACAGGCACCCGAACCGTTACCGTATCGCCGGCCCGGCCCGTATACTACACCCGGGTGCGAGGCCATAAGGAAACCGAGATTTTAGACGTTTTTACGGAAAAATCGGTTTTCAATATCCGGGTCGGTTTCGGGCGGCTCAAAGTGACCGATCAGGTCACCGGGTATGAAAAACGCCATATTCACGGCCGCCGTCGCATCAGCGTGATTCCTCTTGACCTTCCGCCGGTGGTCTTTGAAACCGAAGGCATCTGGTTTGTGATACCCTCTCAGATCGCTGAAAGCGTGGTATCGGAACGTCTTCATTTCATGGGCGGCATTCATGCCATGGAGCATGCGGTTATCGGCGTCTGTCCCCTTTTTGTTTTAACGGATCGCAATGATTTCGGCGGCATTTCCATGCCGTTTCACCCCCAGGTCGGCCAAGCGGCCGTTTTTGTATACGACAGTATCCCCGGCGGCATTGGATTGACACGTCAAGCTTTTGAAATCGCCGGTGAACTTATCACCCAAACCCGGGAGCTGATCGCTTCGTGTCCGTGCGAAACCGGCTGCCCGTCATGCGTCCAATCACCCAAGTGCGGCTCCGGCAACCGCCCCATTGATAAAGCCGCTGCGGCCTATATTTTCGAACAAATCATCACGGGAAAGCCCCCGCAGGAAGGCGTCCGTTCATCTCGCCCGCTTGTTGCTGAAGCAGCGGTCTCGCCGGCGCCGGCTCTTTCCTCATCGACGCCGATTCTTTCTAAAACCGTTACATCCGATATTGTCGAAGACATCCGTTTCGGCGTGCTCGATATTGAAACCCGCCGGTCCGCCCAGGATGTGGGAGGCTGGCACAACGCCCATCAAATGGGGATTAGTTGCGCGGTTGTCTATGACTCCCGTACAAAGAATTATGCCACTTTCATGGAAGAGCAGGCCGGCAAGCTGATCGAGACCCTCGGGCGATTTGATCTGATTGTGGGATTTAACATCCGCAGGTTCGATTATCGGGTACTTAGCGCGTATACCTCCGATAAGATGCCAAACTGGCCCACCCTTGATCTGCTCGAATCGATTCATCAACATCTGGGATACCGGGTTTCCCTGGATAACCTGGCCGCCGCCAGCCTGGGGACGAAAAAATCGGCCGATGGACTTCAGGCGCTGCGCTGGTGGAAAACCGGCAATATTGATGCGCTGGTCACCTACTGCCGGAAAGACGTCGAAATTACGCGTCATATCTATCAATACGGACGGGAAAACGGTTATGTACTCTTTCAGAATAAAGCCGGGCAGGCTGTTCGGGTACCGGTGGGTTGGTGAACATCAAAGATGACGTTATATCCAAAATAATATGGATTTAATTTAATATTAATAGGTTATTCAGATCTTTCTGGATACATGCTTTCACTGATGTCTTGCAAATTGTCCTGACACCCTGTATACAGATATTACGGTAATGTCTCGAAGAACACAGTCTATGTTAACTCCATTTCCGATTACGCATAAGTGCCCTGGAGACGGTGATATGCCCCGAACCGAGCCCGCCAATGCTTCTCCGGATCATGTCTTGAATGAAAAGATTCGCGGGGAAATAAAAAAACCGTGGAAGATCATTATCGCAGACGATGAATCCGATGTGCACAGCGTCACCCGGATGGTGCTGGACGATTTTGTTTTTGAAGGACGGTCTCTTGAATTTTTGAGCGCCTATTCGGCCCGGGAGACAAAAGCGCTGCTGGAAGCACATCCGGACACGGCCATTATTCTGTTGGACGTGGTCATGGAAACCGATGACGCGGGACTGAAACTGGTGCGCTGGATTCGCCAGGATCTGAACAATGCCTTTGTGCGTATTGTACTGCGCACGGGACAGCCCGGCAAGGCCCCTGAAAAACAGGTTATCATCGACTATGACGTGAATGAATACAAGGAAAAAACCGAGCTGACCGTCCAGAAGCTTTTTACCACCGTCACATCCGCCCTGCGTTCCTACCGGGATCTGCGGATTATCGAAAAAAGCCGCATGGGGTTGGAACAAATTATCAAGTCATCGGCCCATCTGTTTGAGCATCAGCCTCTCAAGGAGTTTGCCAAAGGTGTTTTGACCCAGTTGATTTCCATTCTCAAACTCGATGAAAATTCCGTTTATCTACAGATGTCGGGTTTCAGCGCCATCAACGACAAAAGCAACGGTGAGGACTTCATTATCCTGGCAGCGACCGGAAAGTATGAAAGCGCGGTTGATCATTATGTTTCCGATATTTTTCCCGACGATGTCCTGGCCTGTCTAAAGCAGGCCGCTGCAGAAGAGCGAAGTCTGTTTACGGATGATGTTTATGTCGGATATTTCGGGACCCGGAGCGGCAAAAAAAATCTGCTGTATTTGAAATCCTGTTCCCATCTGAGCAAACTCGATCAAGACCTGATTCGGATATTTTCCAGCAATGTAGCGGTTGCCTTTGAAAATATCCTGTTAAACCGGGAAATCGTGGACACCCACAAAGAAATGCTGATGACGCTGGGCGAGGTCGTGGAAGGCCGATCGCTTGAAGTGGGAAAGCATGCCTTTCGTGTGTCGTTGTTTTGTCACCTGCTCGCGTTGAAGGTCGGCATGAGTTTTGATGATGCCGACCTTTTGCGCATGGTGGCGCCCATGCATGACGTGGGGAAAGTGGCCATTCCGGACGCCATTCTTCTCAAGCCTGCCCATCTGACGCCGACGGAATTCGAACTGGTCAAACCCCATACCACCATCGGACATGAGCTGTTCAAATGTTCCCAGCGTTCCATCATGAATGCCGCAGCCATTGTGGCCCATCAGCATCATGAACATTGGGACGGCACCGGCTATCCCCAGGGGCTGAAAGGCGAAGACATTCATATATTCGGAAGGATTACCGGACTGGCCGATGTATTTGATTCGCTTTCCCACTGCCGGATTTACAAGGACAAATGGCCTGTGGATCAGGTCATCGCATTTATTCGGGAACAGCGCGGATTGCGATTTGATCCCTGCCTGGTGGATATTTTCATGGAAAACCTTGACGAATTTATCAAAATCAACGAAGAATATCCCGATTAAGTTCAAAATGTTTCGTCATTTCCCGCCTTGAGTGCGCGTTTTTTAATCAAAAAAACATTGTTTATTATTCTGAACCAATATAGTGCTGTTTAGTAAAATTTTGAAAAAACTTATGGGCATCGTAAAAGTTAGCCTTTTATGAAATGTTATGCAGATTTCCTGGTTTTGCAGAAAGTTCGAGCCGCAAAACCAAGCGTTTTTTTGCGACGCCCTCAACGATGATGCAGGAGGAACAAATCAGTGGGCGACAAATCCACTTTCAAACAATTGCGGGAAGATGAGCGGGAAGTTCGGAAGCAGTTGATTATCAAGGCGGCGAAAGAGCTTTTTGAGGAAAAATCCTTCCATGAGATCGGCATGCGCGATATCGCCGTCAAAGCCGGCGTTTCCGCCGCTTCCATTTACCGATATTTTCCCAGTCGGGACGATCTTTTTGTCGAAGCGCTGATTCAGGATATCAATGAAATCGAACAGCGGTTTCAGCGGCGTTTAAAACATGGAGACACTATTGAAGACATCACCCTGGCAGTGGTGGATTATATGATCGACAATGAAGCCGCGTTTCAAATGATGTGTCATTTCATGATCCGGGGGGAACTCAACCCCCAGGCCTTAAAGAAATTCAACGGTGTCCAGCGGTATTTTTTAAATATGTTCGACAATGTGGTGAAAAACACCGAAGGTTCGGGAAAGCTCCGTCTCAATACCCAGGCGTTTTTCGCCTCCCTGGCCGGCATCGTATTGACCTTTCGGAACTATCCCGGCCGGACCGCCGAAGAAAAACGCAAAGCCATCCACAAGCTGGCCTTGATCATCATGCGCCAGGGAGCTGAGGCCCTGGACAAGACATAGCCCGGTTTTTTGCGGCATCAGCGGCTTCTTTGTAGAAATCGTCGCTGTTGCCGGCGTATCTGGGAGAAAAGTGAAACAGGGTATAGCGCCTGACTCCCGCGGCCGCCGCGATTTCGCCGGCCTGGCGGGCGGTCAGGTGTTGTTTTTGACGGGCATGCTGTTTTTCGTTTTCCAGAAAAGCCGCTTCAATAAATAGATGATCCGCTCCCCGAACCAATTCAATGATTTTTTCGCGATTGGACCGGCTGTATCCCACATCACAGATATAACCGATTTTCTGGCCCCTGGTAATGATCGCCAGTTGTCGGGATAGTTCATCGATCCGCCATGTGGAATCCGTTCCCGATATTCCGCCGGGTGCATGAATCTCCTGGTGGGGATCCGCGCCCCGGTAAAGGGCGCGCTTGAATTCCTGCAGCCAGGGCCCGGGCAAAAGCCCCAGTTTATCCAGGGCGTCTTTTCGAATGTTGATGGTAAATTTTTCTTCCAGAGAAAATCCGAGTACGGGCAGACCGTGATCCAATACAGCGCAGGAAACAGAAAATGCCGGTTCGTCATGAAGCCGCGCGCTCTCCTGCCGAACCTGCGTATCCGTGGGACCGGCAGCAAACCTGTCCCTGCTGGCGTACCGGCGCCGGATCAGGGTATGCTCATGAACCTCAACGGCGTTTAATACCAGGCAGCTGGTGTAATTATCCACGAGATTCCAGGTATAGCCCGCCAGCTTTCCCTCCAGATTGGCAAGAAAACCGGCCGGTCCGTAAAGATAGAGCTGTTTTTCACGACCAAGCAGGATGCGCAGCAGCCGGTCAAAGCCAATGAAATGATCCATGTGGGTGTGCGTGACAAACACATGACTGATTTTTAAAATATCGCGCGGGGACAGAGCGGTAATATCGCCAAGATCCATCAAGACCGCCCGGCGCTGAAAAAGCATGGGGATGAACAGACCCGGATCATCTTCGGGTGAATTAATCAGGGCGGGATGAAATGCGGGCGGCATTACCTGGAAAGATGGTCGCTAACCGGACGGTGGATACAGGCGTAAATTTCTTCGTCCGACCCGTAGATATCGATGATGTCTTTGTGTTTGATCAACTGTTCGATGACAAAGGCGGTGACGTAGAGAGTTACGATATGAGGATTGGAAACAAGCGTGCGGATCGGAGCAATCTGATAATCGATATCAAAGTCCTCGGCCCGGGTCAGCTTTTCAAGACAATATTCGATCTGTTCCTGAAGGGTGCGCTTATTATTGGTTTCAACCAGATCACTTTCAATCAGCTTCATGGCAATGGCGTTGCTCAGGGGTTCCAGATGGTCGTAAACGGCGTTAATGGCGCGCCGGCGCTCATGTTCGGTGGTGGAGGCGATTCTGGAAAGCAATCGTGACTCTCCGCGATTGCTTGGACGAAATCGTTTTGACATATGCTTTCCCTTATTTCCGATAATGATGATTCAATTTTTATAAAACAAATATATTTAAAATAAATATGTTCTGTTTTCAAGAAAAAAGTCGGTAAAAATGGTTGTCTCACGTTTTTATCCGGACGTCTTCAATGACGATCTGGAGATTTGTTTTGCCGTTCCAGTGGTTGCGCCGCAATCGATACGCGATTTCAGGGAAAAACCGCTGCCGGGCCGCATCCATATCCGCCTTGAACCAGATGGCGGGTACCGGGGGGAGACGCCGGCGGCCGGCAGAGGTCAGGGCGAATCGCATATGACCGATGCCCGCCTCCCGGGAAAAATCCACGATAACGTTTCGACTCAGAAACAGGGGCTCAGGATGATCCGGACCGAAAGGCTGCAATGCAGCCAGGGCATCCATGAGGGAGTCCGAAATCATGTCCAGGTCCAGCATGCAGTCGATATCAAGGCTCGGGCCGGTTTCCTGGGGCGCGTTCATGGCCGTGACAGCTTCTTCAAAGGCGTTTTTGAAAGCCTCATAATTTTCGGGGCGCAGCCGGACGCCTCCTGCCATGGGATGACCTCCGAAATTTTCCAGATACATGCCGCAGCGGGCAAGGGCTTGATACAGGTTGATGCCGGGAATGCTGCGTGCCGAGCCCTTGCCCCATCCTTCCCGGAACGATATCAATACCGCCGGCCGATAGAATTCCTCAGCCAGCCGGGAAGCCACGATGCCGAGCACACCGTCGTGCCAGTCCTGATGGCAAAGCACAATGGTTTTTTTTTCTAACAGTTCCGGCGATTCGGCGAAATACATGTTGATATAATGCAGGATCTCCCGTTCAATGGTCTGCCGCGTCTGGTTGAGTTCATTGATTTGTTTCGCCAGGGCCTCGGCAATGGCCGGATCCCGTGTCCGGAGGATCTCCACGCCCAGATCGGCGCGTGCCATTCGACCCGTGGCATTTAAACGGGGCCCGATCCGATAGCCGATATCCTCTTCGTCCATCATCGGCTTTTTATTGCCGCTGATATCCATAAGCGCCTGGATGCCGATGCGGGGCCGGGAATTTAAGACCTCCAGTCCGACCCTGGTAATCAGACGATTGTCATGGACCATGGGCACCACATCGGAGATCGTACCCAGGGCGGCCAGATCGCAGTAGCCTTTCAAATTCGGTTGCGGCCGGTGGTCATTCCAGAACCCCTGTTTGCGAAGATGGGCGCGCAACCGGATCAAAAGAAAGAACGCAACGCCGGCCCCGGAAAGATAGGTCGCGTTTGAGGGACAATCGCTGCGGCAGGGGTTGATTACCGCGAACGCTTCGGGCATGTTATCGGAAATCGTATGATGATCGGTGATAATGACATCAATGCCGTATTTCCGCGCCCGGGATACCGCATCACGACTGTCGGAACCGCAATCCACCGTAATCACCAGTGTGGCGTTCCGAGCGACGGCCACGGTATCGATATGTCCGACCGCCAGACCGTATCCTTCGGTCATGCGATCCGGAATATAATGGGAAACCGTTGCGCCGGCATGGAGCAGAAATTCCAGCAGAAGCGTCGTGGCGGTAATGCCGTCCACATCATAATCGCCGAAGATCAGAATGTTTTCCTGTTGGTATATCGCCCCTGCAATGCGCTCAACCGCTTTATCCGCGTCGACCAGCCGGTCCATGGCCTGGAGCTGGGTCCAGGATGGGTTTAAAAATCGGCGCATTTCCGAGACGGTGGTGATGCCCCGGTTGACCAAAATGGCCGCGACCACCGGATGGCACCCGGATTGGCGGCTGATCTGATCCACGGCGAGGGGATCAACGGATTTGAGGCGCCATTGTTTTTTCATAGCCGTGCCTATAACGCAAACAGCAGATTGACACAATGGGAAAAAATGCCGATATTCTAAGATAGGGTTATGTTATGATTTCATGTTGAAAAAGTTGTCGCCTGCGGATATGAAGAACCCAATTTTTATGAAAATACGAAAAAGGAAAATTCATGTTATCTGTTAGCAAACGGTACCGTGTGGACCGGAAATCGGTCTGCCGGCTCCGGTTTATTTTTGAAGCCTATGACGGCATCGCTCAGGTATCCACCCGGGATCCCCTGGCCGCTGAAATTGAGATCCGCGTTCCGCCCGGCTGCGTAGCCGAGGTGGATGCGCTGATTGATGATTTAAAAACCCATATGATCATCGAACCCATTGTTGCCGACCAAGGGATGCAATCAGGTGAGGCCGCATCACCGGAGGAAATGGCATGCCCAACATGACCGTTAACCTGGTTTTTATCCATACCATCGGGTGTCAGATGAACGTCTATGACAGCCATCGCATGCTTCAGCAGCTCAATGTTGAAGGGGTGGCCGCCACCAATGATATCGAAACCGCGGATGTGATCATTATCAATACATGCGCCATCCGTGAAAAGGCCGTCCAGAAAGTATACAGCTTTCTGGGACGGCTCAAGTTCTTGAAGCAGCAGCGTCCCCATATTCAGGTTGTCGTGGCAGGCTGCGTGGCCCAGCAGATGGGAACCCGCCTTGTGGACCGGTTTCCTTTTATCGATATCGTGCTGGGAACCCATGCGGTCCACCGTCTGCCCGGCTGCATAAAACGCGTCCGGGAAGAAGGCGGACCGGTCACGGACACGGAAATGTCGACTGAAATTCCCGAATTTCCGAAAGATATGCCCATCGAACCAACGCTCCGGGCGCCTTCGCGGTATGTGACCATTATGCGGGGCTGCGACAACTATTGCACCTATTGCGTGGTGCCGTATGTCCGCGGACGGGAAGTCAGCCGCCGACCTGAAGACATCCTTTACGAAGTGCGGACACTGGTTCAATCAGGGGTCAAAGAAATCACTCTTCTGGGTCAGAACGTCAACAGTTACGGCATTAAAGAAGGTCTGGTTTCTTTTCCCCAACTCCTGCAGCAAATCAACGCGGTTGACGGTCTGGAACGGATCCGTTTTGTGACCTCCCATCCCAAGGATCTTTCCGAAGAGTTGATGAATTCATTTGCCAGTCTCCATAAATTATGCAATCATATACATCTGCCGGTGCAGTCCGGTTCCAATGGTATTTTAAAAAGCATGAATCGGAAATACACCCGGGAAATGTATATGGAAAAAGTGGAAAAATTGCGCAAGATATCCCGCGGCATTGCCGTTACCACCGATCTGATCGCGGGATTCCCGGGAGAAGAAGACGACGATTTCGACCAGACCCTGGATCTGATGAGGTCTGTGGAGTTTGATCATATTTTTGCTTTTATTTATTCCGATCGGCCCGGCACCCCGGCTTCCCGGTTTCCCGGAAAAGTGCCTGAGCCGGTGAAACGTCAGCGTCTGATCCGGGCACTGGAACTTCAGTCGGAAATCACGCGAGAGACGTATGGTCGCCTGATCGGGCGGATTTTCCCGGTCATGGTGGAAGGATACAGCAAAAAACAGTTGAAACCGGATCAAACCGGGCGACCGTTCGATATTGAGCTGTCGGGCCGAACGCCTGAAAACCGAATCGTAAATTTTTCCATGCGCCATTTTGATCCGGCTGCAAATCCGGATTTTTCCCAGGGCATTGTCCAGCATGTCCGGATCGAACGCGCGTGTGAAAATTCCCTGGTGGGAACGCCTGTTGACGAAGACGGTCGCAAGGTCGCCCCGAAAGGAGGAAGGTTTTATGCTGCATGAAATGAAAATCGGCGGGCTGGCCATGGACCCATCCACCAATGCGCCGATTCTGATTTTAAACTCAAAAGATGACGATTTTTCCATTCCCATATGGATCGGCCTGCTGGAAGCCGCGGCCATTGCTTCGGTACTGCAGAACATCACCTTTGACCGGCCCATGACCCATGATCTGTTCCGCAGCTTTATTGAAAAAGCCAATATTCATATTCCCCGCGTGGAGGTCTGTGATCTGAGGAACAATACCTTTTACGCCCGGATTCACTGCCAGTCCACCGAGGAAACCTTTATCATGGATGCCCGTCCCAGTGATGCCATCGCCCTGGCATTGCGGGTCAACGCCGCCATATACGTGGATGACAAGGTCATTGAAAATTTAAAGGTCAAAGATGGTGAATCCGAAGGCGAATATGAAAGCGCGGATAACAGTGAGCAGGGAAAAGAATGGGAGGAATATCTGAAAAATCTTTCCACGGATGATTTTGGAAAATATAAGGTCTAGCCGGACATGATCGATCTCCACACCCACACCATTTTCAGCGACGGCCAACTCATCGCGTCGGAGCTGGCCCGGCGGGCGGAAGTCCGGGGCTTGACCGCCATCGGCATCACGGATCACGGGGATCTGTCCAATTTCGATTTTATCATTCCCCGGATCGTATTGGTTGCCGCTCAACTGAATTCGGTGTTATCCATCCGCGTGATTCCCGGGATTGAAATCACTCATGTTCCTCCGGCGCTGATCGGGGAATCCGTTCAAAAAGCCCGGAACCTGGGGGCATGTATCGTTATTGTCCACGGAGAGACCATTGTCGAACCCGTGGCGCCGGGCACCAACGCGGCGGCTATTGCGGCCGGCGCGGATATTCTCGCCCATCCCGGATTGATTACCGAAGAAGATGTCAAGGCCGCCCGGAGTCGTCAGGTTCTTCTGGAGATTACGGCCCGAAAAGGGCACAGTCTTACCAACGGCCACGTGGCCCGGCTGGCCCGGGATTACGGCGCCCGGCTTGTGATCAACACGGATTCCCACGGCCCCGCCGACCTGATTGATGCAGAAACCGCCGAATGCGTGGTCCGGGGCGCCGGTCTGGATGAAGACGCCTTTGGTCAAATGCAGCGCAATGCGGCGAATCTAATCGAAAACATCGACAAACGGAAAAGTAAAAAATAAAAAAGCTTGACATCGGCTTCGGCTTGGGCCAAATAGTCGAACAATAGAAGCAATCATTTATTAAGCAGTTGTTATCATAAAAAGCAGACAGGACGATATTCGGTGATGAAACCCTTTTCCAGCAGCCGCAGCTATTATTACTACTGGTATTTTAGCTATATCTGCGCCTGCGGAAAGGACTCCTAACCGGTATGAGATAACGCCATACTGAAAAAACAGACGAGACCTAAAAGCCGCGGGCCGGAAAAAGCCCGCGGCTTTTTTTATTTGAAAGGACCCCCTTATTACGTGAAAGGAGTAAACCCATGACCATCATCGGCAAGCAGATTCGCATGGAACGCATTATGGACCGCAACACCGGCAACACCATTATTGTGCCCCTGGATCACGGGGTTTCCGTCGGACCGATTGAAGGGATCTGCAACATTCGGGAAACCGTGGCCCTGGTGGCCGAAGGAGGGGCCACGGCCATTGTGGAGCACAAGGGCCTGGTGGGGGCCGGACACCGCCGCAGCGGTTCGGATATCGGCCTGATCATTCATCTGTCCGCATCCACCAGCCTTTCGCCCCATCCCCATTCCAAAACTCTGGTCAGTTCCGTGGAAGAAGCCATCAAACTGGGTGCGGACGCGGTTTCCATTCACATCAATATCGGCGATGAGCAGGAGCGGGAGATGCTTCATGATTTTGGCCAGGTCTCCTATGAGGCCCGGCACTGGGGCATGCCGCTGCTGGCCATGATGTATCCCCGGGGGGAGAAAATCAAGGATGAATACGATGTGGAAGTGGTCAAGCACGCGGCCCGGGTGGGATGCGAAATGGGGGCGGATATCGTCAAGGTCTCCTATACCGGATCGCCGGAAACCTTTCGAAAGGTGGTGGAAGGCAGCACCGTGCCGGTGGTGATCGCCGGCGGGGCCAAGATGGACTCGGACCGCGATATTTTAGAAATGGTAAAAGGCGCCATGGACGCGGGCGCTTCCGGAGCCTCCATCGGCCGAAACGTTTTCCAGCATGCCAATCCACCGGCCATGGTCCGGGCCATGGCCAAAATCATACTTGAAAACGGCTCGGTGGATGATGCTCTGCAGATGCTGAAATAAATCGCCGCCAGCCGCGTGCACGGCGGTAATCAAGGAGAACAACCATGCGAGAAATCTGGATTAACATTGATCCCTGGGACAAGGAACTGGTAACCACGGCCCTGGAAGGCGGAGCTGACGGTATTCTGGTTCCGGCCGGTTATAGCCGGCAGGTAAAGGCCCTGGGCCGCATCACCACCATTGCCGAGGACGGTGATATCAAGCTGGGAGAGGACGTGATCTGCCGCACCATTGAAAGCGGCGCAGATGAGGACGAAATCGTCCGGCTATCCAAAACCACGCCGGTGATCCTGGAATGCACCGACTGGTCGGTGATTCCGTTGGAAAACCTTATTGCCAAGGGCGCGGATATCATTGCCCGGGTAAATTCCCTGGAAGAAGCGGAAACCGCCTTCGGAATTCTGGAAAAAGGCGTCAACCGGATTCTGCTGTGCGCTAAAGATCCCGGGGAAGTCAAAAAAACCCTTGCGCGCCTCAAGGCCGACGTGGAAACCATTTCTCTTGAAACCGCAGAGATTATTGAAATCCGGCCCGTGGGAATGGGGGACCGGGTCTGCGTGGACACCTGCACTTCCATGGACAAAGGGGAGGGGATGCTGGTGGGCAACAGCTCCGGCGCGCTGTTTCTGGTGCATGCCGAAAGCGTGGTCAATCCCTATGTCTCGCCCCGGCCCTTTCGGGTAAATGCCGGACCGGTTCACGCCTACACCCGGGTGCCGGGAAACAAGACCCGATACTTGTCTGAACTGGTTGCCGGCGATCCCGTGCTGATCACCGATCATACGGGCCGAT
>CAZRES010000080.1:0-12732 GCA_964598885.1 uncultured Desulfobacteraceae bacterium
CAAAATAATAAATCCGCCCCCGGCGGACCATGGGCATCAACGCCCGAAGCGCCAGATATCCCACCCCCCCGGCGGTAATCGTCCCGGCGGCGATCACCGCCGGGGAAAGCGTGCCGGCGCCATCGGCCGTCAGGCTCAGCAGGAGCGCCCCCAGGATCGCCGGAATAGAAAGCAGAAAAGAAAACCGCCCCGCCAGATCCCGGTTAACCCCCAGATACAGGGCAGCGGCAATGGTCGCACCGGAGCGGGATATACCGGGAATAATGGCCATGCCCTGCACCACGCCGATAATTACGGCCCGACCCCAGGTCAGGCCTCCCACCGAACCGGCCGCAACAACGACGGCATCTTTTCTCCGGGTGCCCACCAGAAGGCCGGCCGTCACCAGAAGCGCGACTCCCACCGTGATTACCGAGGAAAACAGCGTTTCGGCAATGCGATGAAAACCCAGCCCGATCAGTGCGGTGGGTACAGAACCCGCGATGATCATCATCGCCAGCTTGATATCGGGGTTCCGGCCAATCGCTTCGGCGTTTTTTTTTCGTGTGGCAATGGATATCATTGCGCGCCAGACCGCTGTAACCATCCGCCGAATGTCGCCGCGGAAATAGACCAGCACGGCAAAAAGAGTTCCCACATGCACGAATACATCAAACAGAATTTCCGGCTCCGCAAGCCCGAAAATCCGTTGAAAAATCACCAGGTGCCCGGAACTGCTGATCGGAAAAAACTCCGTCAATCCCTGAATCGCCCCGAGAAACACGGCACGGATCATCTCCACAATAAGCAATTCCTTTCCCTACCTGCCGGATGTCTATCTTCCGGCGGAAAAAACAAACGCGGCTTCCGATTCCATCGGCCCCCTGAATATTTCAAGGAGCACCAGGGGAGCAATTCCCGGATTTGTTAAATGAAACGTCCGGCCGGCATCCATGATAAGCGGTTCCGGCGACGTCAAGGATCGGGTTTCGCCGTCAATTAACACGTCGGCGGACCCTTCCAGGCAGATCCATTGCAGCCAGACGCCTTCCGGGATGCTGCCGCGCACAAGCGCCCCGGGATCGATGGTAATCCGTCGGATGCGGCAGCCGGGAGTCGCCGCCACGGTCTCGAACGCACCCCACTGCGCATACTGAAAAGAAGGGGCCGTGGATTCCGGGCGGCTGCCGTTTTTCAAGGCATCCACGATTTGCCTGACGCCCTGGGTTTTTCGTAAACCGGTAATCAACACGGCATCGGCGGTCTCCACCACCACCAGATCCCGGACACCGGAAAGGGCCACCAGACGGTTGTCCGCGTGCACGAACGTATTTTCCACGTCAAAGGCCACCGCATCGCCCCGGATCACGTTGCCGGCGGCATCTTTTTGTTCCAGATTCCAAATGGCCTCCCAGGATCCCAGATCATCCCATCCGGCATCCAGGGGAACCATGACGCCATGTTCCGTCTTTTCCATCACAGCGTAATCAATGGAATCCGAAGGACTTTTTTCAAACGCGGCCGCATCCAGACGGAAAAAATCCCCGTCAGAGACCCCCCCGTCAACCGCGGCCCGGCAGGCGCAGGCGATCTCCGGGACAAGCCGCGTCAGTTCATCAAGTATCCGTCCGGCTTTAAACATGAACATGCCGCTGTTCCAGCAGTATTTTCCCGAGGCCACATACGCTTCGGCGGTGTTGCGGTCCGGTTTCTCGACAAACTGCTCGATGGCATAAACCGTGCGTTCCAAACCGCCAATCGAACCCGCTGCCGGGGGCGCTGCCGGTTCGCCTTTCCGGATATAACCGTATCCGGTTTCCGGCCGGTCCGGCACAATACCGAAGGTGATCAGCCGATCATCCGCGGCATAGGCCGCGCCCGTCCGCAGGACGTCATGGAATATATCCATCTGCCGGATAAGATGATCCGCCGGCAGAATCAGAATCCGGGCCGACGGATCGATGGAGAGCGCATAAAGGGCCGCGATTCCGACGGCCGGCGCGGTATTACGGCCCACGGGCTCCAGCATGATCACCGACGGCCGGACATGAATGTCCCGCAACTGATGCGCTACCATAACAGCCTGTTTTTCGTTACAGATCACCACCGGATCGATCATATCCGGCATATCCCGGATACGCAGGATGGTCTGCTGCAGCATGGTGTGATCCCCGGTGAGGCAAAGGAACTGTTTGGGAAAAAGTTCCCGGGAAAGGGGCCAGAGCCGCGTTCCCGCACCGCCCGCCAGTATCACGGGTATGATCATGGTGGCCTCCCGATTTTTTCAGGTTCAGTTTTTACAGATCTCCAGCAGATTAAATCCGGTGATCGGATCCTGGGCGCGCCGGCCGCAGTGGCCGGTCAGTTCAAACAGAACCACCTCCATGACATGCCAGACCTTGACGCCGGTCCGGACGCAGCCGGTCACGGATTGGTCATTACGGCCGCAAGCCATGTGCATATGCAGCACCGGATTTCCGGATGCATCCGGAAAAAGGGTTCCCGTGCCCGATACCTCGAACACATTGCCCAGCACGTGGGTCATGGGAGCCACCTTTTCAGCCCGGCCGTTTTCCGGCCCCACCACCAGCCGGCTTTCCGCGTCGGCGCCGCCGATAATGATCAGGGCCGCCGATTTGATGCCGTTTTTCCGGGCAAATGCCTCGATGCATTCGTGCACGATGTCTCCGTCCTCCAGACGAAGGATAAAAATTCGTCCCTGTTTTGCCTCGCAGTATTTCATAATTTCCTCTTTATCGATTTATTTTGTAAGGATTCATCAAACCATTTTTGAACCATGAAGGAAAGAGCGGATGCCGTCATTGAGGTTTAGAATCGGCCGGCCGGAAAATTTTCGACACCGGCCCACGGAAAACGCCTCTGGAAGAACGGTTCGGATTCGTTCAAATTGTTCCGGAGGGCACGCGAAAAGAAGTTCATAATCATCGCCGCCGGATAATATGAGCCGATGCGGCGACAGATCATATTTCCGGCAATATGCCTCCAGGTGCGGATGGATGGTAAACCCGGCCCGATCAAATTCAATGGACACACCGGAAGCCGCGGCAATATGACCCGCATCCCCGGCCAGTCCGTCGCTGATGTCCATGCAGCACTGCACGCCGTTTTCAGCCAGGATCCGGGCGGCGTCAAACCGGGGCCGGGGGGATGTGAACTTTTCAAGCAGCAGCGGGAACTTTTCGTCTTTGCGTTCAAAACATCCCAGTCCGGCCCGGGCCATGCCCAGCGGTCCGGTGACATACAAGCCGTCGCCGGACCTCGCGCGGGAACGAAGAGGGAAGAGTTCCGGATGCCCCTGCCCCACGGCAAACAGATCCAGAGAAAATTCAGACCCGGACGAGACATTGCCCCCGCCCAGAACCGCGTTATGGCGGGCCAGCGCTTTTTTTATGCCGTCATACATCGATATCACCGTGTGTTCCGGCAGCCAGGAGGGAATGGAAACATTGACAAAAAGAGCCAGGGGCGTTGCATACGATGCGGCCAGATCGCTGAACGTGACCGCCACCGCACGGCTTCCCACGGCCGCGGGCGTCATCCAGTCCAGGCGAAAATGGACATTTTCCTTCTGGCAGTCAGTGGTAACCACGGGGCGGGTAACGGTCCGCAGCAGGGCGGCATCGTCACCCGCCGGCACCGCGATAATCGATGAATCCGATTCCCGTGGGATCCCGGAACTGTCATGGGCCGGATCCGAAAGCATTTGCCGGATCAGCCGGAATTCGTCATCCCAGGGAGAAGCAATCGGTCGAGGCGCCCGGCCGCAGGCGGCTCCGACGGCAAAGGCGGCGGCAGCCGGATCAGCAGCCCGGGTAATCCGGCTGATCACGGCCACGCCGGCCGCGCCCTGGTCAAAGCACGCACCCGCACGGATCTCATCGATTCCGCCGATGGCGACCACCGGCACCGGGGATCGTTCAATAACAGCCGTTAATCCCGGCAGGCCGATGACCGGTTTGGCGTCGGCCTTGGTGGATGTTTCAAAAATCGGTCCCACACCGATATAATCGCACGATGAAAGATCCGTGCCATCCAGTTCGGCCCGGGTGGAAATCGACACCCCCACCACGGCGCGAGGCCCTAAAACAGCGCGCGCCTGGGCCGGGCTCGCGTCCTCCTGGCCCACGTGGACTCCGTCGGCGGCTACGGCTTTTGCCAGCAGGATATCATCGTTGATCACAAAAAGGACTCCACAGGTCCGGCACAAGTCCCGGATGGCCGACACCTCAGGGAAATCGGCCAGGCAGGCGTTTTTCCGGCGGTACTGGATGATGCCCGCGCCGGCCCGGATGGCGGTCTCCGCCTGTTTCAACGGGGACGGATCCGTCCGCTGCTCATCGGTGATGAAATAAAAACGCAGATGTTTTTCCAGATTCCAGACCGTCATTTCAGGCCTTTATTGCGGTTGAGAAAATCAACTGATGTTCTCCTTTAGGCCGGGCTCAAATCGGTCGGCCCAGTCAAGAAACCGCCGGACCGGCTCCTTACCGTACTTCTCCAGTTCCCGGATCACTTCGGCGACGGGGCGCTCCACACCCGGTTCGCTATCGTTTTTGGAAAAAAATTTATCCGCGTAGCAGATGATTTCCTCTTCAATGGTTTCCGGCCGCATGTCCCGTTCAGGCAGGGGGAGGTTCCGGAGGCGGATATCGGCCGCACTCAGCCCGGTGCCCACATGCCGCTCGCAGACCAGTGCATGGCGGTTGAGGCCGCGTTCTTCCAGCAGCTTCCTTCCCAAATATCCGTGGCACACATACGGGTACTTCCCGCGGCATCCGATGGAAGGCGCATTCGTGAAGCAGATGCCGATATCATGAAGCATGGCGGCTTCCGCGATGAACCGGATATCCGGATTCAAATGGGGAACGCGCCGGGCCACGACAACCGCTTTTCGGGATACGGCAACCGCATGGGCCATGAAAATGTTGCTGGCCGCGGATCCGGGTGCATAAATGGAGCGGATGATATGGCCGGGGCGCACCCTGGTGCCCTGATCCTTACCTCTTGTGTCCTGTTTAATCTTTTCCGGCAAGGAGCACACCTTCGATAAAGGGATCCAGGTATCCATCCAGAACCCGGGCCACATCGCCGATTTCCAGCCCGATCCGGTGATCCTTGACCATCTGGTAGGGCTGCATCACATAGGATCGGATCTGGTTTCCCCAGGCGATCTCTCCTTTTCCCTCATGCATTTCCTGCATCTTCTGCTGTTGTTTCTGCTTTTCCATCTGATAGAGCTTGGACCGGAGGACCTTCATGGCCATTTCCCGGTTGCGGAACTGGGATTTTTCCTGCTGGCACTGGACCACGATGCCGGAGGGGAAGTGAGTGATGCGAACGGCGCTGCTGGTTTTGTTGACATGCTGGCCGCCTGCGCCGCTGGCCCGGAACGTATCGATTCGCAGATCACTTTCGTCGATCTCCACCTCAATGGCGTCGTCTACTTCCGGATAAACAAACACCGAGGCAAAAGAGGTGTGACGTTTTCCACTGGCATTGAAAGGAGATATGCGCACCAAACGGTGGACCCCGTTTTCGCTCTTAAGATACCCGTAGGCATAATCGCCGGACGCCGAAAAGGTCGCGCTCTTGATCCCGGCTTCTTCGCCTTCCTGCAGATCAATGAGTTCCATGGCAAACCCTTTTTCCTCAATGTATCGCAGATACATGCGGAAAAGCATCTGGGCCCAATCCTGGGCCTCGGTCCCGCCGGCGCCGGCGTTGATGGAAATAATGGCGTTATTCTTGTCGTCCTCGCCGTCGAGCATCAACTCCAGGGAAAAGGAAGCCAGGCGTTTTTCAATGACCGCCGCCTGGCGTGCCGCCTCGTTCACAGCCGTCGGATCGCTTTCCTCCAGGCCCAGATCAAGCAGAATCTCGCAATCCTGAAGGTCGCGCTCCAGACCGGTCCATCGATCGATCTTGCCCGTTATCAGGGAACACTGCTTTAGCACGGTCTTGGCGGTATCCGGATCATTCCAGAAACTTTCCGCGGCCATTTTTTTCTCAATGACTTCCTGCTCCTGCCTCAGGCGGTCAATGTCAAAGATACTCCTTGAGTTTATCCAATTGTTCGTAATGGGATTTTATGATCTGTTTTAATTCAAGCGTCATGGGTTTTCTCCTTCCTTTGTTTCTCGGATGTAGCGTAAAATAAGGTTGTTATGGTGATATCATCCTGATTTGGCCGCCATTATATCGCTTTTTTAGTCCGCCACGCTAATTTTATCATGATAAAAATTCCAATGACAACAAAACACGCCGCCACGGGCAATGCCCCGTAGCGGGTATAAATGGTGTCGAGATTCGCCATCACCGGCACGGGCCGGACGATGGCTGCCTCCTCAAAAAGCGGGGTTTGCACAAGAATCCGTCCCACCGGGTCGATAAAACCACTGATGCCGGTATTGGCAGCCCGGGCCAGGGGCCGCCGGTTTTCCACGGCCCGGAACACCGCCATGGAAAAATGCTGGTACGGCGCGCTGGTAAACCCGAACCAGGCGTCATTGGTGATATTGACCAAAAGCGCGGCGCGGTTCCGGGCCATGGCCTCGGCCAGTTCCGGGAAAATCACCTCGTAGCAGATCTGGACCCCGATGGCAACATCGTCCCATTGCAGCGTATGCCCCATGGGGCCGGCGCGAAACTCCCCCACCTGGGCTACCATGGGCCCGATAAAGAAAAGAAAACGATGCAAGGGAACATACTCGCCGAACGGCACCAGATGGGCCTTGTCGTAACGGCCTTGAATTTCGCCGTCCGGCGCGATCATATAGGCGCTGTTGTAATACCGAACGGATTCGTCTTCCAATGTCACCGTGGGCGCGCCCACTAAAAAATGAACGCCGATATTTTGAATACCGGAAATGAGCTTTGCCGTCATGGGTCTGTCGTAGCGAAAATAAAAGGGGGCGGCGGTTTCCGGCCAGATGATCAGATCCGCCCCGGCCGCGGCCATATCGCCGGACAGTCTCAGATACGTATCGATGGTGGAATGACAGAAAGCCGCATCCCATTTTTCCGACTGACTGATATTCCCCTGGACCACGGCGACATTTTCGGTTTCAGCCGCTGCGATGACCTCATCCACCGCATTCATCCGCTGGCCGCCGTAATGGAGCACCGCCAAAAGCGCCGCCGCCAGAATACCGACGCAAGCTAGAATCTTGGCGCCCGGCACCAGGGCATGCCGCCAGAGGGCTTTTTTTGCATAAACCAGTGCGAAAAACAAAACGGTATTGACCAGCACAACCAAAAAGGAAACGCCATATACCCCGAAGATATCCGCCATCTGGATCAACGACAGATGGCGGTACTGGCTGTAGCCGAGCAACCCCCAGGGAAATCCGGTCAGCAGGTAATTTCGTATGAATTCCAGACAGACCCAGAGGGACGGAAACAGTATCAGGGCCCAAAGCGGTCCCGGCCGGAGCCAGGCGACGGAGGCGGCAAACACCGCCGGATAAAGGGCCAGATACACCGCCAGCAGACAGAGGATCAGCACGCTCAGCCAGACCGGCAGATATCCATAGGTATGCATGGTATGCACCAGCCAGTAAAGCAATGTCAGGTAATGAACCAGCCCGGCCGCAAACCCGGCGGCAAAGCTTTGCTTTACGCTTAGACCGCGCACGGCCCAAAGCAAAAAAACAAGGGCAATCCACGCCGCATACGACCACCCCACGGCCGGAAACGCGGCCGTCAGCAGAAGACCGGAGCAGACCGACAGCATGGCCGTATTCAGATACAAATATTTTTCGGACGGATTCATCATTTCCAGCTTACCACAATACTTTGCCGGTTGCCTTAACAAAAATTTTAAGTTATATATGCGCACGCGCCGGTATTCACAAGATTTTTTTCATTTACACGACGGACATATGGAATATAAAATCAACAGCAGCAAACAAAATCTCCCCCTTCTGATCACGGGCGGAAAAGGTCAGCTCGGCATGGATTGCACGCAAGTGCTGGCCCCGGATCATGCCGTCACATCCGTGGATATCGATACCCTGGACATCACCGACCCGACTCAGGTAAACGCCATCTGCCGGAAGGTCAACCCCGCGGTGATCATCAATTGCGCGGCCTACACCCAGGTGGATCAATGTGAAACCGAAGTTGCGGCGGCCCGGGCCGCCAATGCCGCTGCTCCGGCACATCTGGCGGCATGCGCTCGGGAATACGATGCCACGCTGATTCATATCTCCACCGATTACGTGTTTGACGGACAAAAACCGCCGCCCGAACCCTATCTGGAAAGCGATCCCACGGTCCCGGTATCCGTATACGGTCAAACCAAACTGGACGGCGAACGCGCCGTTGCGACCTCGGGTTGTCGTTTTATTGTTCTCAGAACCGCCTGGCTTTATGGTTTTCATGGCCGCAATTTTTTAAAAACCATGTTGAAAAAAGCGCTTTTTTCTCCGGGAGCCACGCTTAACGTGGTCAATGACCAGTTCGGATCCCCCACCTGGTCCTATCGTCTGGCCCTGCAGATCCGGCGGCTGATCAACAGCAAGGCCGGCGGCATTTATCATGCATCGGCCGAGGGGCACGGCACCTGGTTTGACCTGGCATCGCTTTTTCTTGAAAAAATGAACGTGGCCCACCGGATCATGCCGTGCGCCACGTCCGAGTATCCCACGCCGGCAATCCGTCCGAAAAACGCCATTCTGGAAAACCGCCGGTTAACGGAGCAAGGCTTAAACATGATGATTGACTGGCGCCGGGATCTGGAGGAATTCACCGCGACGTACGGGAATCGGCTGCTTGCCGAATGCCGGCAGACACAGCCATTGGGGACTGCCCGGTGACATTTGCGCGTCGAAACCATCAACCATTCCTATAAATGCCACGATAGGAAAACCAACATGAACATGCTTGTCACCGGCGGATGCGGATTTATCGGCAGCAATTTCATCCGGTATCTGCTAGAAAACGCCTCGGATTTTTCCGGTCGCATCATCAACGTAGACGCGCTGACCTATGCCGGAAATCTGGAAAACCTGGCCGATATTGCCGAAAAATTTCCGGATCAATACGTTTTTATCCATGCCGATATCCGCGATGCCGACGCCATGACCGCGATCTTTTCAGATCACGGCGTCGACACCGTCTGCCATTTTGCCGCCGAATCCCACGTGGACCGTTCCATCGTGGAGCCCGACGCTTTTATCGGGACCAATATCGTCGGCACTTTCCATCTGCTGGAAATCGCCAGAGTAAAAGGAATTGACCGCTTCCACCACATCAGCACGGACGAGGTTTACGGCAGCCTTGGCCCCGACGGCCGCTTTACTGAAACAACGGCCTATGATCCTTCCAGCCCGTATTCAGCCTCCAAGGCCGCTTCCGATCACCTGGTCCGGGCTTATTTCCGGACCTACGGCCTGCCCGTGACCCTGTCCAACTGCTCCAACAACTACGGGCCTTACCAGTTTCCTGAAAAACTGATCTCCTTGATGATTCTAAACGCCCAGACCGGCAAACCCCTGCCGGTCTACGGCGACGGCAGAAACATCCGGGACTGGCTTTATGTCAAGGACCACTGCCGGGCCGTGTGGGAAATCATCCAGCGCGGGGGCTTGGGAGAAACGTATAACGTGGGCGGCGACTGTGAAATCGAAAACATCCGGCTGGTGGAAATGATCTGCGATCTGATGGACGATATGGCCCCGCTTCCCGACGGACGCTCCTGCCGCGGCCTGATTTCTTTTGTCAAGGATCGTCCGGGGCATGACCGGCGTTATGCCATTAATGCGGATAAAATAAAAACCGAGCTGGGTTGGGCTCCCGACACCGCCATTGAAAACGGCCTCCGGGAAACCATTCAATGGTATCTGGATCACCCAAAATGGATTGAGCGGGTGAAATCCGGGGCCTATCGGGAGTGGATCCGGAAACACTATCAATAAATCATAAGGAACCGAATATGAAAGGCATCATCCTGGCCGGCGGCTCGGGCACCCGTCTTTATCCCCTGACCCGGGTCACCAGCAAGCAGCTCCTGCCGGTATACGACAAACCCATGATCTATTACCCCCTGTCCGTGCTGATGCTGGGCGGCATCCGGGAGATCCTGATCATTTCCACCCCTCAGGACCTGCCGAATTTCAAAGAATTGCTCGGCGACGGCTCCTGGCTGGGGATTTCCCTGCACTACCGGGAACAGCCCCGGCCCGAAGGGATCGCCCAGGCGTTTGTCATCGGAAAGAAATTCATCGCCCAGGATCCGGTCTGCCTGATCCTGGGCGACAATATCTTTTACGGACACAACCTGTCCGGCATCCTCAAAAATGCTTTTAAAGCCAATGCCGGCGGCACCGTATTCGGCTATCATGTCCAGGATCCGGCCCGGTACGGCGTGGTGGAATTCGATCCGAACGGAAATGTCATCGATATCGAGGAAAAGCCGCAACAGCCCAAGTCCAACTACGCGGTATCGGGTCTTTATGTCTATGGCAACGACGTGATCGCCGTATCTGAAAATCTGAAGCCCTCGGGCCGGGGGGAACTGGAGATCACGGATGTCAACAAAGTCTATCTTGAACGCAACCTGCTGAAGGTGCAGATTCTCGGCCGGGGATTCGCCTGGCTGGACATGGGTACCCATGAGTCCATGCAGCAGGCCGCCAGCTATGTCCGGGCCGTGCAGAATCGCCAGGGATTTAAAATCGCCTGCATTGAGGAAATCGCCTATCGCCTCGGCTATATTCAGGCGGAAGACCTGCGTCGGCAGGCTCTTGAAATGAAAAACAGCGACTATGGGAAATATCTGATGGAAATATCCGGCACCAAGCGATCGGAGCTGGTCAAATGGCTCTAACCGTCACCCCATGCGATCTGCCCGGCGTCCTGATCATCCAACCGCCGCATTTTTCCGATCATCGTGGTTTTTTCATGGAAACCCACCACCAGGCGCGATATGCCGAAGCCGGCCTGGACCGGGTGTTTGTCCAGGACAACCACTCCCATTCCAAAAAGCACGTGCTGCGGGGCCTTCACTACCAGCTCACCCGGCCCCAGGGAAAGCTGGTGTTTGTGGTTTCCGGCGAGATCTTTGATGTGGCCGTGGATATCCGCCAGAATTCGCCGACCTTCGGCAAATGGACGGGAGCCCGTTTATCGGATGCAAACAAGCATCAGATTTTCGTGCCCGAGGGATTTGCCCACGGTTTCGTGGTGCTCAGCGAGTCCGCGGACGTGATCTACAAATGCACGGACGTTTACGCGCCGGGCGATGAATACGGCATTTTCTGGGCAGATCCGTCCATTGCCATCGACTGGCCGGTCAAAGATCCCATCCTTTCGGACAAGGACCAGAAATGCCCGCACCTTTCCGATGCCGGCGCGGCGGGGCATCTGCCGTTATATCACAGTGGTTCTTGATATACGGACAACCATTCGATTCTAAAAGAATTTATGAGCCCATCGAAAAAATTTCGAAAACCGCCAACGCGACAACAGCGACTTTTGCCACCCGTTATTTCCCGGATCGGGCGATACCCGGGGTTACGCCAGGGCCGTCGGGAGTGCGGTCCGGATGATCACGATCCACGAACCGGCGCAGACCTTCGCTGGTGTCGGGATTGAAAATGGAACGGTTGAAACACTGGGCCTCGATCTTGAGTCCTTCCTCCAGGGGCAGGCCGAATCCACGATAAGCCGCTTCCTTGTCGGTGCGCATGGCCGGCTGGGGGAGCGTGCAGAGATACCGCGCCAGTTCCAGAGCCCGGGAAAGGGATTTTCCGGTTTCCACCACTTCATTGACCAGTCCGATGCGATAAGCTTCCCGGGCATCAATGACCCGTCCCGTGAGAATCAGGTCCATGGCCCGGCCCATGCCGATAATCCGCGGCAGCCGCTGGGTGCCGCCGTCGGCCAGCCCGATGTTCCAGCGCCGGCAGGTTACCCCGAACGTGGCATGCTCTTCGGCAATGCGGATATCGGCGAAACATGCCCATTCCAGGCCGCCGGCATAGGCCACGCCGTTGACGGCGGCGATAATGGGCTTGTAGATGTCGGTCCAGCGCGACGGCCCCAGGTAGCCGGGACGCAAACCATTGCAGTGGGCCGCCACGTCATTAGGATCCGGTGAAACAACGCCGGCTCCCGCCTTCAAATCTCCGCCCGCGCAAAAAGCCTTTTCGCCCGTGCCGGTGATGATCGCTACTTTGGCCGCGTCATCCTCCTTGAACCTTGTCCACGCGTCGATGAGTTCCCGATGGGTCACCGGTCCCACGCAATTCATCACCTCGGGCCGGTCAAACTTGATCACCATGACCTCGTCATAGCGTTTTACGGCAATTTCCCTGTACGCCATCATTACACCTCGCTGTTGCACTTGGGACATTTGCGGGCGATTTTGCTGACTTTCCCCTCCCAGCCGCAATTCCAGCATTTGACGGAAACCGCGTACGCGTTCGATCTGTCTTTTTGTAGGAACTTTTTGACGATCCTCCAGCAGAAGGAAACCACGAAAATGGCTATTGCGGCAATGATCAGGTCGGAAACCGTAAAGTTTCCAAAAACAATGGTGTCCATCAGCATCCTCCATCTTGCGGAACGGCGCTATGTTATGAGCACATCACTTGTGAACCGAAACCGAGCATAAAGGACCATAACGATATCACAACACAAAATCAAACAGTAAAAACTCTGGTTCGGCTCATCAAAATCAGCTATATTGGTCGCATGAACACCTGTCAGGCAGAACAGCTTGACGGCCTG
>CAZRES010000080.1:12832-14285 GCA_964598885.1 uncultured Desulfobacteraceae bacterium
TTGCAACCCCAATCATCAGGGAGGATGTCATGAAAGGATGGACCGACGAAGAACTCAAAAACAGGGATCTGATGGCGCCGTGCGGACTTTACTGCGGCTTGTGCGGAATTTATATCGCCACTCGGGACAACAACGCAAAGTTCAAGGAACGGCTGGCCGGGATCTACGGTTCAAAGCCTGAGGAAACCGAATGCCTGGGCTGCATGCAGCCCGACCCGGCCCGGAAACTTTATGGATACTGCACATTCTGCGACATCCGGGACTGCGTCCGGGAAAAAGGATTTTATTCCTGCCACCAGTGCGATCAGTGGCCCTGCGACAAAATTAACGATTTCCCCATTTCCACCGGTAAAAGAGTGATGATGCGCACCATTCCCATCTGGCGGGAGAAAGCAACGGACCTTGGCGATGACCAGGGCAGTGTCGCCTGGGCCGAAGCAGAATGCGAACGCTATCATTGCGGCTCATGCGGTGCGCCGCTGTTCCGGGGCGCCCAGAAATGCCGGGCCTGCAAAGCCGAAATCGCCCATGAACTCGACGGCACTTTCAAGATCGAGACGGACACCGCGATGAAATAGGAAAATTCAATGGATTTACATCAGATCATTACCGCCATTCGCGCATTTATTATTTATAACCCATTTATTTCAATCGGTATTGCGGCGGCCATCGGTATCCTGATATACATAAAGCCCAAAGAAGTCCTGAGGCTGATTCTCATTTTCCTGGGAATCTGCGTGGCGGGCTATCTTCTTTATTATCTGTGGGGGGCCTTACAATCCGGCTATTTGCAAAAAGGGGAAATGATTAATAAGAGCCTGTGATAATAAATTTTTTAATCCCGCCATTTACAGGCGTTTCGACCATCAAGAACTTTTTGAATCCATAAGGCGGCATCACCCGGAATTTCAGGGGTCATCTGTTTTATTTGATGGAAACATTACTTCAAATGATTCATATGCTTCAAGTTGCGATGTGAGGCATTGATTCAAAAACTCATAATCATACGTCTTGAATTTAGGGGCTTCCCAAGCCTTTAGACATCTGAGCAGAATCTCGGCATGGGTATTGGTCGGTTCATCCCCGAGTTCGTCCTTAAGATTGTATTTGTCCATATACTCCCGCAACGAACGAATGCCTTCCAATTGGTTTTTCATGCATTGCTTTTGCATGTGAGGATCCCCTGCCCATTTATCCTGACAAAAAGCTTTAATATTTTCGGTGTCTGCAAAAAGTGTTTCCGTGTCTGCAAAAACTGCGGCGGGCAGTAAGCCAATACTGAAGATTGATAAAGAAATCATGGCCATAGCCATCAATATTAGGGTTGAAATTTTGTTCATTTTTTTCTCCTTCCATTTTAATCCCCATGCGCCTTGTTCTGAGCGATAATTTCTGGATATGTGCAAGCTTATCGGCTGGAATGCCATCTTCTCCGGAATAAAAATTTAAAAAA
>CAZRES010000081.1:0-14153 GCA_964598885.1 uncultured Desulfobacteraceae bacterium
ACCGGAAATGGGAATGGATCGGCTGGTGGCAGCTTGCCATCAGTTTTGTGATTTCGGTCTATTACGTTATCATTATCGCGTGGGCCTTCAATTATCTGTGGTTTGCCGTTTCCCGTTCCTGGGGGCCGGATACCATCGGTTTTTTCATCAATGATTTCCTCGGGCTGACCGAAAGTCCCTTTGACGGCGGCGGGATCCGCTGGGCCATCGTGGGCACCCTGGCGATTGCCTGGATCGTCAATTTCACGGTCCTGTATAGCGGCGTCAAAAAGGGGATCGAGATGGCCAATAAAATTTTCATGCCGGTGCTGATCATCGTGCTTTTCATCCTGCTGGCCCGCAGTGTGAGCCTCCCGGGTGCGGCCGACGGCATTTCCCTGCTGTTTGCTCCCGATTTTTCAAAAATTTTTAACGCCGATGTCTGGGTGGCGGCATACGGCCAGATCTTTTTTTCTTTAAGCATCGCCTTTGGCATCATGATCGGCTATGCCAGTTATCTTCCCGATGATTCGGATATCGTCAACAACGCCTTTATGACCGGGTTTTTAAACTGCGGATTCAGCCTGCTGGCCGGCATCACCGTGTTCGGCATCATCGGTTTCATGATGCATCAGGCCGGCGGCGCGCTGCCGGAAAAACTCTCCGGCGTGTTTCTGGCCTTTGTCACCTTCCCCGAAGCCGTCAACCAGCTGCCGTTTTTGCAGACCACCGTGGGCATTCTGTTTTTTGTCTCCATTGTGTGCGCGGGCATGTCATCGGAAATCTCCATCAGCGAAACCGTGATCTGCGGTTTTATGGACAAATTTTATCTGTCCCGGAAAAAAGCCGTTATCTTCTACTGCGCAATCGCCGGTCTGATCAGCCTGGTGTTCGCCACGGGATCCGGATTGTTGATTCTTGATATCGTCGACCATTTCATCAATAATTTCGGAATTGTATTTGCCGGTCTTCTGGAGGTGATTTTTATTGGATGGTTTTTTAAGCTTACCGTTCTCCAGGATCATATCAACCCGATCTCGGATTTTTCCATCGGCGTTTATTGGCGTATTTGCATCCGGATTATCACGCCGGCGGTGCTGGGAATCATGGCTCTCCAGAAAATCCGGTTGGGGCTGGCCTCTCCCTACGGCGGCTACAGCACGGCGGCTGTTCTGATCCTGGGCTGGGGGGTTGCCCTGGCGGCGGTAGGCAGCGGCATTATTTTTTCAATGATCAAGTGGCGGATTCCCGTCGATCTGATGCCGGTCCGGGATCCGACGACGAAAAAACAGCTTTCTTGATCAAAATCAACCTACTTTGGCATCCACCGGGATAATTTGAGGAACACTCATGTCAACAGGCGTAATCATCATGATGGTTTTTGGACTGGCCCTGACCTGGGGCGGGGCGGCGGTCTGCATCGCCATTGCCATGCGGAAAAGACGGCTGTAAGAAATATTTGCCGACGACTTAGCCAGCGTGCTCCTGAACAACATGCGCGGGAGCTTAACGCTCCATCGATTCAATCATATCACCATAAGGAGGTTTTCGAAATGGACACACAATCACTTATCGCCTTGCTCAACCGGGACCTGGCCGATGAACATGCGGCCATTCTGCGCTATCTGTCGCACAGCTATCTGGAAGGGGAAGACACCCCTCTGGGCGCGGGTCTGCTGTCGCGCTGCCGCGAAGAAATGTGGCACATGCACTGGCTGGGCATGATTATCGGGCAGCTCGGGGGCGAACCCGATATGACGCCGGCCCCGTATCCCTATGATCCCGCCAATCGGGATACGATATTTGCCTCTTATGTGGCATATGAAGAAAAACTGGTTCCCCACTACCTTGACGAAGCCAAAAAGGTGGATGATCCCCATATCAAACGGGTGCTGGAAAGAGAAGGCTGGGAATCCGAAATGCACGCCAAAAAATTCGAACGGACCCGCAAAAAGCTTTCGCCGGAACTGGCAAGAGGCCTTCCCGGCAGTGAAAACGAACTGCCGGAGGCCTTTTTGAAATCTCTGCAGCAGGCGGTTTCCTTGAAATATACCCAGATGCTCCAGACCATCCGGGATGCCTGGGTGCTGCAGAAAGACGGCATGATGGGATGGCGCATAATGGATTTTTCTTTTACCAAAATGAAACAATTGGCTCATGTGGCAGAAGATGTTGCCGAAAACGGGGTTAATCCGAATTTTACCGCCGATCCTCTGGTCCAATCCACCGCCATTGGTGCGGCTCTGTCGTATTTAACAAAAAGCCTGACGACCACCCGGGAGGGACACATCGCCCTTCTAAATGATCCGGAAGCGCAAAAACACAAAGGTCTGCTCATTAACCTGGACCTTTCCATCCGTCAGGAGGAGTACGAAATCGCCGAAATCCGGGACTGGGAAAAATAACGTCATCACGCCGCGGGCTTGACTTTGCCGCACGATTATTTTAGATAAATTTTTTTTCATCTTTGGGCATTTTTTTATTATTCAACAAAAGGAGAAGACCTAATGGCGCAACTGATCGCGGACCGGCGGGATGTGGATTTTGTCCTGCATGAGCAGTTTGAAGTGGAAAAACTGGCCCGGCATGAAAAATTCGCGGAATTCAACCGCAAAACCGTGGATATGATCGTATCCGAAGCCCGGAACCTGGCCATCAAAGAGATCCTGCCCACCCAGAAAATCAGCGACAAGGGCGTCACGTTTGAAAACGGCGAAGTCCGTGTTCCCGAAGAGTTTCATCGGCTTTACAAGCTCTACCGGGAAGGGGAATGGCTGGCCATGATCGATGATCCCGAATGGGGCGGCCAGGGCATGCCCAAAATCGTCTCTTTGGCGGCGGACGAATATTTTTACGGAGCCAATTCTTCTTTTATGCTGTATCACGGCCTGACCCACGGGGCCGCCAATCTGGTTGCCACCCTGGGATCGGATAAACAGAAAAAACTTTATCTTAAAAATCTGTATTCCGGTCAGTGGGCCGGCACCATGCTGCTGACCGAAGCCAATGCGGGATCGGACGTGGGCGCTCTGGAATCCACGGCCACCCGGAATCCGGACGGCACCTTCACCATCACCGGCACCAAGATTTTTATTTCCGGCGGCGAACACGACATGGTGGAAAACATCATCCATCCGGTCCTGGCCCGCATCGAAGGCGCGCCCAAAGGAACGCCCGGCATTTCCCTGTTTCTGGTCCCCAAATTCCGGGTCAACGACGACGGCAGCCTCGGCGAATTCAACGACGTGGTCTGCACCGGCATTGAGGAAAAAATGGGACTCCACGGCAACTGCACCTGCACCCTGACCCTGGGCTCCAAAGGCAACTGCATGGGCACGCTCATCGGCGAGGAAAACAAAGGCATGCGGGCCATGTTTCTGATGATGAACGAGGCCCGGCAGCTCGTGGGACTCCAGGGATTTGCCACGGCAACGGCGAGCTACATGCATGCGCTCAATTACGCAAAGGAGCGGATCCAGGGCAAACACATGCTGGCCGGCAAGGACCCGGATGCGCCGTCCGTGCCCATTATCCAGCAGCCGGATGTGCGCCGACAGCTCATGATCATGAAATCCTTTGTGGACGGCATGCGCAGCCTGATCTATTTCGGCGGACTTTGCCACGACCAGGAACACCTGGCTGAAGATCCGGCGGAAAAGGAAGCCTGGGCCGACCTCACCGCCATTTTGACGCCCATTATCAAGGGCTATATCACGGATCGGGCCTGGGAAGTCAACAGCCACGGCGTCCAGGTGTACGGCGGCTACGGCTACACCCAGGAATATCCGGTGGAACAGCTTCTGAGGGATTCGCGGATCTTCATGATTTATGAAGGCACCAACGGCATCCAGGCCATGGATCTCATGGGCCGCAAGCTGGGAATGAAAAAAGGAAAACCCTTTATCGATTACCTGGAACGGATGCGCAAAACCACGGAAACCGCCGGAGAAATCGCCGGCCTAAAGGACATGGCCGCCCGGGTGGAAACCGCAATCAACCGGCTGGGCGATATCGCCATGCATCTGGCCAAAACCGCGGCCGGCGACAATATTCTTACCGCCTACGCCTACGCTCATCCCTTTCTGGAAGTCACCGGCGATATTTCCTTTGCCTGGATGCATCTCTGGCGCGCTTTTGCGGCCTATCCCAAGCTGGTGAAACTGGCCGGCGGTAAAGAAGATGCGGCGGCGTTTGCCGAAGCGGCCGCCAAAAACAAAGACGCGGCGTTTTATTACGGCCAGGTCAAAACCGCCGAATTCTTCGTCAACTATCAATTGCCCGTCACCATGGGCCGAATCGACGCCATTGCCGAAACCAACGGCGCGGCCGTCGATATGCCGGAGGTTTCGTTCGGAGGATAGACAACAGCGAATTATCCCAGCCTTCACCCATTCAAAACGGGGCGCTGCTGTGCGCCCCGTTTTTTGGTCTGGCCTTTCCGAATTGATGGGTTCGTAAAAAGTCGATTTTGAACGAGATCGTGGATTTCGGCGGAAAGCGATTTATGCGGATGCTTGCCGTCTCCGTCACCATCAGCAAAATTTCGGAATCCCTCGGGATAACAATATAGATTGATTTAATTTTCCGTTATGCTACACTTTAACGGACTCGCAGAAAATCGGAGTATCCGCTTCGGGATTCACCCCTAAATGGTCCGCCGCCGTCATGGTCAGCATACGGAAACTCAGCGCCGCCGGTCTGGCCTACCGCCATTATGCGCGGTACCGGCAGATCCTTGCCGTTGTTTTCGCCTACGGTCTGGATGACATGTTTACCGCATTCCGGCTCGATCGATCCATTTCCGCCTGCATCAACGCCGTTTCCCGCAAACGAAGAAATCTATCGGCCACTCTGTCGCGGCCTCAGCGGTTCCGTATGGCCCTGGCGGAGCTGGGACCGACCTTTATCAAACTGGGACAGGCCCTGTCCATGCGGCCGGATTTCATCGCCGTGGAATACGTGGAAGAACTGGCCCGGCTCCAGGATGACGTGCCCCCCTGCCCGTTTGAAAAAATCCAGACGATCATTGAATCCGAATTCAATCGGCCCCTTTCCGATCTTTTCGAGGGGTTTGAAAAAACCCCGGTTGCATCGGCTTCCATCGGTCAGGTACACCGGGCGCGCCTGACAACCGGGATCGAAATCGCCGTCAAGGTGCAGCGGCCCGACCTGGAGCGGATCATTGCCGTGGATATCGGTATCATGTATCATATCGCCGGCCTTATTGAGCGTCATATGGAAGAAATCGCCTTTATCGGACCCATTCGGATTGTTGATGAATTCGCCAGAACCATCGGCCGGGAACTGGATTATCATGGCGAAGCCGACCATATGGAACGGTTTGCGGCCAATTTTAAAAACGACCCGACCATTCATATCCCGAAGGTTTTCAGAGAACTGACCTCCCGACGGGTTTTGACCATGGAATTTATCCGGGGCATCAAAGCATCGGATGTGGCCGCCATTGACAGCACCGGCATGGACCGGCAAAAACTCACCCGAAACGGCGCCAATATCGTATTAAAACAAATTTTCGAACACGGTTTTTTCCATTCCGATCCCCATTCGGGCAATATTTTCATTCTGCCCGGTCATGTGGTGGCCATGCTCGATTTCGGCCAGGTGGGCACGGTGGACCAGCAATCCCGGGAAGATTTCGTCGAATTGATCGACAGTGTGGTGCTCCGGAATGCCCAGAAAGCCGCCCGCCAGCTGCTCCGGATCGCTTCCTGGGAAAAACGGCCGGACATGCGCCTGCTGGAACGGGAAGTTTCCGATTTTATCGGCCGTCACCTCCACTCCACCCTTAAAAATCTGAATATCAGTGCCCTGGTACAGGACCTTGTCCGCATGGTGACCCGGCATCGTCTACGCATTCCGCCGGATATTTTTTTAATGATGAAAGCCCTGGCCACCATCGAAGGAATCGCCCGCCGGCTGGACCCGGATTTCGACATGATCCGGCAGTCGACGCCCTTTATTCAACGCATCAAACTCGATTGTCTCAAGCCGCACCGGGTTGCCGAGGATCTGTTGATCCTTACCCAGGAAGCCGCCCGTTTCGTGCGGCAGTTCCCCAATGATCTGACGGAACTCACCCGCATGGTCCGGGAACGCGACTTCACCCTCAAGCTGGATGAAACCAGCCTGGAGCAACTCCAGCGCCATCACGGCCGGACCGCCAACCGCCTCAGCCTGGCCGTTCTGACCGGGGGCCTGCTCATTGCGTCGGCTCTGCTTATCGCGGCATCGGCGCTGGCCCCTTCCGCCGGAACCTCTTTTCTCGGCTGGACCGGCTTGACCGCCGCGGGCGTATGCGGATTCGGGCTGCTGGCATCCATCTTTCGACAGTAAGCCCGTTTTCTCACCATCCATCCAACCACACCATCACCCGAAAAACAGAAAGCTGGAAGGCTTTATGAACGTATCCACCGGAAAGCAGGGTACGATCAAAAAAAGAGCACCGGGATTGAACTTTTTGCCTGGTCCGCCATTTCTCGCTTGACAAGATATGGTAGCCTTAATATAAGCCTCTACCAAATGTATGATTTCCATTTCCAGCCAAAGGCCTGCGGAACTTCATGAATGAACCAGAAAAACAACCGGTCAAGCTCAAAGGTGTTGGTGACAGCCTTCATGTCACCATTGATCCCACCCAGCCGACCGATGTTTTGCAACAGGCTCTTGCCCGAACCTTCGAGCGCCTCCAGCACCTGACCATCAATGCCCGGGTGGTCATCGATCCGGGCGAAAACGCCGATTGCGATCCCCTGATTGATGAACTGGGACAATTTTTACGGGATCATTTCGACGTGGGACCGGTTTCCAAACCCCAGCCCCGCAATCGGAGCGAACACCAGGAACGGATCCGGGAGCAGGATATCGGCAATGAATGGCACCATTACCGCAGCGAAACCCTGATTATTGCGGGACGGGTCCGGTCAGGCCTTAATATCCGGGCCCGGAACCATCTGGTGATTCTCGGGGACGTGAATCCCGGCGCCGAACTCCATGCCGGGGGCGACATCCTGGTGATGGGCAGCCTGCTGGGCAAGGCCGCCGCCGGACAGCCCGATACTGAATCCGCCATTGTCATGGCCCTGGAATTCAAGCCCACCCAGATCCAGATCGGCGGACTGGTGGCGGCCGGCATGACCGAATCGGGCGGCACACGTCCCGAATTCGCCTGCGTGGAAAACAACGAAATCGTAGTAGATGATTACAAAAAAAACAATCCCTTCCGGCACCTGGGCTGGCCGGAAGTACGATAACCGGTAGCATGTAAAGCGAAATGCGGCAGCGCCGCAAACAGAACCAGTGACAACCAGCAATTTTTGCGATGATGAGGTGAAGCGTGGACGGCAAAGTAATCGTCGTAACATCCGGTAAGGGCGGCGTGGGCAAAACAACGGTGACCGCGGCCATCGGAGCGGCCATGGCCATGCAGGGCAAACGGGTGGCCGTGGTGGACATGGACATCGGCCTGCGAAATCTCGACGTGGTCATGGGCCTTGAAAACCGCATTGTTTTCAATATCGTCGATGTGATCCAGGGAAAATGCAAGGTCAAGCAGGCGGCCATCAAGGACCGGCGTATTGACAATCTTTTCCTGATTCCGGCGTCCCAGAGCCACGAAAAAAAAATTATCCGGCCGGAAAATATGATCTGGCTGGCGGGCCGGCTGAAAAAAGAATTCGATTTTACGTTCCTGGACTGTCCCGCGGGCATTGAACAGGGCTTTAAAAATGCCGTGGCCGCGGCTGACGAAGCCATCGTGGTCTGCACGCCGGAGGTCTCTTCCATCCGGGACGCGGACCGGGTCATCGGCCTGCTGTACGCCCGATCCATCAAGCCGCGGCTGATCATCAACCGGATCGTCCCCAAAATGGTGGAAAACGGAGACATGCTCAGTCATGAAGACGTACTGGACGTGCTTTCCGTTGATCTGTTGGGCCTGGTGGTCATGGACGACAAGGTGGTGGTCTCCACCAATACGGGAAACCAATTGATATTACAGAAAGATTCGGCCGCCGGTCAGGCATTTCAGCGCATCGGCCTGCGCCTTGACGGCCATCCGGACCTGCCCATTGAAAACCCCCTGGGCCCAAAAGGGTTCTGGAAAAAAATCAGCGCCAAATTCAGTCGAAAAAATTGAGGATCCGATATGGCATTTAACGATCTTTTCCGAAAACTGTTCAACAAGACCGACACCAAGGACGTGGCCAAGAAACGGCTGAAGTTCGCCCTGATTTACGATAAGCTGGAAGTATCGGATGATCTGCTTAAAAACCTGCAGCAGGACCTGGTGGAGGTGATTTCCCGTTATTTTGAAATCGACAAAACCGCCATCAATCTGGATATCCGGCGTTCCGAGGAGAGTTCGGCCCTGGTCTTCAACACGCCCATTGTGTCGGCGAGACACTGCCGGGAAAGCACGGCTTAGTCGTACTCGGATTTAACCCATTCATAGAGTTCTCTGCCGATGGCAAGGCCCAGGTCGATGAATTGGGGGCCGTAGACCCTTCCCGTAGGGGATCGGAACGTATGCCGGATCCGGTCCAGAAACGCCATCCCCTTGGGATATTTTGCCATAAAAACGGAAAGCGGCACATCGGCAAACGAAAGCATCTCCCATACCGTATGGGTGAAATTTTCGGGGCCCATGCGGAATTTGTCCGCGTCATAGAGACAATCCGACAGAAGGATTCCGCCTGCCGACCGGCACTCGGCCACCGATGAAAAGGCCTCATGATTGCTGATGGCCACGCAGATATCGTCTACATCCTCCCTTTCCATCTCATAATCCGTAAGAACCGATCCGGCGTACCGGGCGCCCCGGGCCGCGTGGTCGGGATCTTTCCGCCGGATATCGTGCAGCAGACCGGCGCAATGGGCCATGCGCACCCGACGGGCCAGCTCCGGTCCCTCTGGTTTGCTTTCGCGCATTTCAATGGCCACAAGGGTCCCCGCGTCTAACGCCACCTTGATGCAATGGGCCAGGCCGTGGCCAAAGTCATTGTCGATGTTTTTCGTCACATGCCCGCGCAATCGTCCGATCACCGGATCGGTCATAAACAAATCCAGCGAATAATCCACCTGATCCATGTGATCCGCGTAAAAGGCCGGCGGCGGATATTGGGCCGCGATTTGCACGGCCCGGATACGGATTTGATGATAAACGGCTTTCATTTCAGTATTCCATCAGGTCACGCTCCGGCCAAAAAGCGCCGCGCTATTGCCCCCGAGGATTTTCATTTTTTCCTCTTCGGACAGATTCGCCTGATTCATCTCGGCAAAATACCGTTCGGGCTTGATCAACGGGAAATCAGAGCCCAACAGAATTTTGTCCGGGCCCATGATATCCACGGCGATCCGGTAAATCTTCGGATCATAGAGAAACGGAGATGCCGCGGTATCGTAATAGACGTTTTTGAGCACATCAGCGGCTTCTTTTTTCAACAGATGATAAAAAAACAGACCCCCGCCCCAGTGGGCGAAAATCAGTTTGTTTTCGGGAAACGCGGCGGCCGCGTCGTAAATTTCACCCGGCGTCATGGGGGCTTTTCCGGGATAAACGTGTCCTACGGGCTCGTTGGTGTGAATCATCACCGGCACATCCGCCGCCCGGCACAGAGCCATGACCGGTTCCAGAAGATCCAGCGCCTTTTGGTCGATTCCGGACGTATAAAACGCCAGCTCACCCACCCCGGCACATCCGGCGGCAAGGCAACGTTCCACTTCTCCGGCAGCGCCTTCCATCTCCACATCCACGCAGCACAGAGGGATCAGACGCTTCGGATACCGGGACGCGGTTTCAAGGATATAATCGTTGTGCAGTTGCCAAAGATCCGGTCGTTTCCAGGGGAATCCAAAGGTCACCGCCATGTCCACACCGGCGGCGTCCATGGCCGCAATCAATGTCTCCGCATCGGCCATCCGGGATTTAGGGGAATCATAAAGCAGGCGGAATGCCGCCTGGCCGTCAAAAAAAACCGCCCGGTCCCGGCACATGCGTTCCGGAAAGATATGGGTGTGAACATCGATGATCAAAACAACAGCATCTCCATGATAATCTGTCATTAAACTGCCAGCGTCTTTTGACGGAGCCGATCTCCGCCAGCCGGAATCACACGAAATTCATATTGACGTCCGCGATAATATTGCATTATATTATGAAAAATATGAATTTGTAAAGCACGCCCGAAGAAAGGAAAAATTCGCGGACAGACGACAATCCGACATTATGGCTCAAACGCGATGAATCCCGCCCGGACAGGGCCGGTGAAACATCAAGACAGCGGGACAAAGGATCTTAAATGAACTGGCAAACACTTCTGAACCATTTTGAGGAACCCGGACCGGGCAACACCCGGCAAGTGCTGGAATATGCGTACGACCGCGGCCGGGAGCTCGGCATCAATGAAGTGGTGGTGGCCTCCTCCACGGGAGAAACCGCCTATCGTGCCCTCGAAGTTTTCAAGGGATTCAAGATCACCGCTGTCACCTACCATTGCGGATTCAAGGAACCCTTCCAGAACATTATGACCGATGATGTGCGCAGGGACCTGGAAGAAGAAGGAGTCCACGTGGTGCAGGCCACCCATGCCCTTTCCGGAGTGGAACGATCCTTTGCCAAAAAACACGGCGGCATTTATCCCGTGCTGATCGTTGCGGACACCCTCCGACTTTTCGGCCAGGGGACCAAGGTCGCCGTGGAAATCACCATCATGGCCGCCGACGCCGGCACCCTTTCGGGCGACGACCTCATTGCCGTTGCCGGATCAGGCCGGGGCGCGGACACGGCTCTGATCCTCAAACCCGCCGACCAGTCCCGGCTGTTTGATCTTAAAATCCGGGAAACCATCTGTAAGCCGCGGAACTTCTGATCACCCGGCTTTTCGCCGGAAAAGATAACCCGCTGCCCGCCTTTTGCGGCAAGACCCCGTCATCACGGGCCGCGTCTCATCGATCCGACGTGTCGGAGCGACCGCTGGTGCGCCGCTTCAACTGCTGGCGGTAACCGGATTTTTTTCCGGAACCGTTTTCATGAATCATGGACTTAAGATAACCGATATTGTTGGCAATCGCCTCGGCGTAAAGATCCCGGTCAATGCCCCATCGCACCTTGAAGTGATGTTTCATGTTTACGGCGATATCGGCCATGTCCCGGTGCAGCCGTTTGCGGGCCACGTTTTTATAAAAGCCTTCGGTCTTTTCAATGAGTTCCTCCTCGGAATGAAATCCCGGAATACCGGCTTCCTCAAATTCCTTGAACAAAAGCACCAGCTTTTCGAGATAATTGCGATCCGCGATCTGGCTCACCAGGTCGGCGGAACCCACAATCCGACCCAGGGTCTTGATTTCATGAGAACGGAATTCGATTTCGGCCACGGGCACATGAATGTTGGTGCATTTGATAAGCCGCTCGCAATCATCCATCTGTTCGGCCGGATAGCCCTTGGCGCTCATGTTATGGCGCATGAACGCCACGCTGCGCTCTTCATGGCCGATGGTGTATTTGGCGCCGGTGCCCTTGCGATCCCGGGAGGTCTGGATCAGGCCGGAATCATGGTAAAGAGCTGCCAGAAGTCCGGTGAGGATATTGTCCGGCAAAAAACGCATCCCGCCCGCCACGCATCCGTGGATCAGGCGGATGGTGCCCAGCGTCACCATGACGGTGTGCTCCAGGTTGTGATACCGGGTGTTTGAGGCGCGATATCCGGGATAATCGCCTGCAAACAAACGGATGATATCCTCGTACACGGAGATGAATCGTTGTTTGTGGCCGTCCATGCCAAGCAGCGACAAAAGGTAGCAGATTTCGGCCAGAACCGCCCGGCTGTCCTGGGAATCCAGCAGATCGTAGAGTTTGGCATCTTTATCGGGCATGTTTCCTCATCTGCGGTTATGAGTGGTCCGGGAATCGATTCCCAATCGCCTTGATCACCGGCAGCAGTTCAAAAAACACCGTTACGAGCTCCGGGTCGAAATGCCGCCCGGCTTCCCTGTGGATGGTTTCCAGCACGCGATCATCATCCCAGGCATGTTTGTAACACCGTGGGGAGCAAAGCGCGTCATACACGTCGGCTAAGGCAACGATCCGGGCGGCAAGCGGGATCTCATCCGATATCTTCGGCGGCCCCATCTGAATATCAGAAGTCATGAGATCATGAATGCGGCCGGGATAGCCGCCGCCGGCCCATTTCTCATGGTGTCCCAGGGCGATATCCATGCTCATTTCATCAAGCCCGGATGCGCGGCCCGCAAACAGACGGCCCCCGAGAACGGTGTGCTGTTTCATGACATCATATTCATCATCGGTGAGCTTGTCCGGCTTTCGTAAAATCCGATCCGGGATTCCCACCTTACCCACGTCATGAAGCATGGCGGCCAGGCGGAGCAGGTCTTTTTTCCGCTTAATCTCCTGGGGGTCGATCCCTTGCTTTTCCGCCCACCGTTGATAAATTTCCGCTGAATACGCGCCCACCCGCTGGACATGGGGCCCGGTTTCCGTGGGATCCCGCAATTCAGCCATCCGCACCATGCGCAGGATCATCTCGCGGTTCATGACGCCGCGATCCACAGCCACGGCCGCGTTATTGGCGAACAGCGGCACCATGCTCTGAGCTTCTTCGGAAAACGGCGCAATGCGGCCGTCCGGGTCAGCGGCGTTGATGAGCTGCATTACCCCTACAAGACGACCGTGAAAGGTAACCAGAGGGATGGCCAGTATGGAGCGGGTAATATAGCCCGATTTCTGGTCATACTCGGGATTAAAAAAAAAAGGGCGTTCCGGCGATATCCGGTAGGCATCGTCGATGACCAGGGTTTTGCCCGTTAATGCCGTATATCCGACAATGGAATGATCGTCGATGGGAACGGAAAAATCCGCGTAAAGGGCTTCGCCCGCTCCCTTTTCTGAAAACAAGGTATCGTTATGCACGTAGCCGAATCGGAGATTTTTGTCCTCCCGTATAAAAATGGATCCGGCATCCGCGTTGGATAACTGTCGGGCCTCGTAAAGGATTTTATCCAAAATGGTGTCGATGTCGTTTAAGTGGTTGAGTTCTTCGATTCTCCGAAGAATCTGAGTGGTCATATTCTGCTGGGAAGGCGGGATGCAATGCAACATGATCGTGAGTCTGCCTTATGGTGGTCGGGGTTGATACCGGTATAGATACCGAAGTTCATTCATTAAGGCAAACAAAAAAACGCGGCATGGCGGCATGGGAAAAATCCGCATTGTTGATATGTCCAAAACATTGACATTATGTTGGAAATGTTTATTATATTCAACATAAGAATTTAAAATAATTCCATTTTATATAAAAAGCGAGCGGGAATTGAATCCCGGCCGCGTAAAGGAGGACAAATGCGTTTTGATCGGTTCACCATTAAGTCTCAGGAGCTGATTCAGGAATCCCAGGCGCTGGCATCCCGTTTTCGCCATCAGCAGATCGAGCCCATCCACCTGCTGAGCGTGATGCTGGATGACCCGGACAGCATCGCCGGATCGATCCTGCGCAAAATAGGGGTTTCCCTTGACGACATCCGCCGGGACGTCCAATCGGCATTAAACCGTTTGCCGCAGGTGGAAGGGGCCTCCACTGACGCCTATCTTTCTTCGGCCACGCGCAAGGTTTTTGACAAGGCCTTTGCCGAGGCGGAGAAAATGAAGGACCAGTATGTCAGCGTGGAGCATATTTTTCTATCCCTGCTGGATCATAAGGAAGGCGATATCGCCAAAATCATCGACCGCTACGGCATCCGCCGGGACGTGGTGTTGAAAGTCCTGATGGAAATCCGGGGGAACCAGACCATCAGCGATCAAAACCCCGAAGACAAATACCAGGCTCTGCAGAAATATACCCGGGATCTGACCGAAATGGCGCGCCTGGGCAAACTCGATCCGGTCATCGGCCGGGACGAGGAAATCCGGCGCATTGCCCAGGTGCTTTCCCGGCGCACCAAGAACAACCCCGTCCTCATCGGCGAACCGGGCGTGGGCAAAACCGCCATTGTGGAAGGTCTGGCCCGGCGCATCGTGGAAGGCGATGTGGCCGAATCCCTCAAGGACCGCAAGCTCATGGCATTAGACATGGGGTCTCTGGTGGCCGGGGCCAAGTACCGGGGGGAATTCGAGGACCGGCTCAAGGCCGTGGTCAAGGAAGTGG
>CAZRES010000082.1:0-13786 GCA_964598885.1 uncultured Desulfobacteraceae bacterium
GAACCGGAAATTTTTCCGGGTTTCCCTTGGCGGCATCCGGGACGAGGCGGAAATCCGGGGGCATCGCCGTACCTATATCGGAGCCATGCCAGGTCGCATTCTCCAGGGGCTTAAGCAATGCGGTAAAAATAATCCGGTATTTATGATGGATGAAATTGACAAGATCGGCGTGGATTTCCGGGGAGATCCGGCATCGGCCCTGCTGGAGGCCCTTGACCCGGAGCAGAACGCCAATTTCAGCGATCATTATCTCAACATCCCGTTTGATCTTTCCAATGTCATGTTTGTTCTTACCGCCAACATGACCGATACCATTCCGTCAGCGCTGCTGGATCGGATGGAGGTGATTTACCTGTCGGGCTATACAGCGGAAGAAAAAACCGCTATTGTTAAAACCCATCTGATCCCTCGCCTGTTGAGCGACCACGGACTGAATCGAAAAAAGGTGTCCATCAGCGACAGTGCCATTCGTCAGATTATAGAGGAATATACATCCGAGGCCGGCCTGCGCAATCTCGAACGGGAACTGGCCACCATCTATCGCAAGGTGGCCCGACAGGTTGCTGAAGGCCAAAAAAAGTCGTTTGTGATCACCCGGGGCAATCTCCAGAAATATCTCGGCATTCCCAAGTTTTTTCCGGAAATGGATCAGGAGGAAAGTCAGGTGGGTCTGGCTACCGGACTTGCCTGGACAAACGTGGGCGGAGAGGTGCTTTACGTGGAGGCGTCATTGCTGGAAGGAAAAGGCGAATTGATTATCACCGGACAGTTGGGAGAAGTGATGCAGGAGTCGGCCCGGGCCGCTGTCAGTTACGCCCGGTCTCATTGCCAGTCCTTTGGGCTGAGCAAGAATTTTTTCGAAAACCTGGATATCCATATTCATGTGCCCGCGGGCGCCATCCCAAAGGATGGTCCATCCGCAGGCATTGCCATGGCAACGGCGTTGATATCCGTCATTACCGACAAACCCGTCAATACGGACGTGGCCATGACCGGAGAAATCACTCTCCGGGGGCGGGTTCTTCCCATCGGCGGACTCAAGGAAAAAGCCATTGGCGCCATTCGCGCCGGCATCAAAACCATCATTATTCCGGAAAAAAACAAGAAGGAACTGGCGGAAATCCCCAAGATCGTCAAGCGAAAAATCAAATTTATGCCTGTATCCCAAATAGACGACGTCATAAACATCGCCATCGGCAAGAATGCGTTTCAGCCGCCGCCGTCGAACCGCAGAAACGCGGGCCGAAAAAAGAAATAATCATGCTTGCCGGATGGATATTTTGAAAATTCTCGCCATTGATACCGCTGGGGCCACCTGCTCGGTGGCCATTGATCGTGACGGCGTCGAAGTTTCCGAAATTATCCGCGACCGGGGAAAGACGCACGCCAGAGTCGTCATGCATCTGGTGGACCAGGCCCTTCGGGCCGCCGGCATGAAAACAGCCGATATCGATGCCTATGCCGTCACCGTCGGACCGGGAAGCTTTACCGGACTTCGCATCGGTCTTGCCGCAGTTAAAGGCCTGGCGTTTTCCCAAAATAAGCCGATTGCCGGCATTTCCACCCTGGATGCATTGGCCGCACCGATTTTCAACTCCACGGCGGATATCTGTGCCATGATTGATGCCAGACGCGGCGAGGTTTATACCGCCTTGTATCGGAGGGAGGCCGGTCGATTGATCAGCCATCGGCCGGCTGCGGCTCTTTCCCCTGACAAAGCTCTGGCGGAAATTTTCCGCCCGACGATTTTTGTCGGCGACGGGGCCGCAGCTTATCGCAATCTTATTTTGAGCCGATCATTGGAAGGCGCTGTGCTGGCGGCGCCGGATCAGCATGTACTCCGGGCGTCAGTGGTGGCCAGGCTCGGCCGGGAAAAGATTTTAGAGGGTCTGGCCGCTGATGCTTACCGTCTGATGCCGCTTTATTTACGCGAATCTGACGCCCATGAATAAATTATTTTGTCTTTTTGTTGACTTCATCAATCCCCTTGAATATAAAAAACAATTACCCGAATCATCCATCCACCGGATGGAAAAAGGGGAGGCGTTTTCGCTGCGTAATGAAAGCGCCAAAAAACAACTAAAGGTTACATCAAATGGTACAAAAATATAGATGGCCCGACCCGCCCTCGGATACCGCGTTTCCCATTGCGAGGCCCGGTTGGCCGATTATTTTCGCCGCCGCTTTTGTTACGTTTGTTCTGGCGCTGTCGGGGTTCGGCATTGCCGCCCTTATCGCCATGGCGGCAACCCTGTTTATCTGCGGGTTTTTCAGAGATCCGGACCGGGTCACGCCGGATGAGGAGCGCGCCGTCATCTGTCCGGCTGACGGCAAGGTGGTGTTCACCGGCGTTGTAGAATCCAATCCGTTTTTGCCGGGGCGATGCCTTAAAATCGGTGTATTCATGTCGATTTTCAACGTTCACGTCAATCGCGTGCCCCTTTCCGGGAAGATCGAACATATCGCCTATTTCCCTGGAAAATTCATGCCGGCGGACCGGCCGGCGGCATCGACGAAAAACGAACACAATGCCGTCACCCTTGAAACTGCGGCCGGTGAAAAGATCTGCTTTGTCCAGGTGGCCGGACTGATTGCCCGGCGGATCATCTGTTCCGTGCAAGCCGGAGATATGGTGACCGCTGGTCAGCGTTTCGGTATGATCTGTTTCGGATCACGGGTGGATGTGTATTTGCCCGCGGATGCCAGGCTTCAGGTCCGCAACGGCGATAAAGTGACGGCCGGATCAACCATTCTGGGATATATGGAATAACCTATCGATCGATAAGAACCGACATCCGTTGCACATCAGGGAATACCCCCCCGCACATGATTTGATGCGTTTGCAGCAAATTTGAATGGTCCCGTAAGCCGTTTTATTTACGGGACCATCATATTATATGGTCATTTGTTTTTGCAAAACTGTCATTTTTTCTATAACCGGAAATTCATAAAACCAGAAAAAACGGGTGAAACCAGCAAGGGAGGCAATACGTTAACATGGGGAAAAAATATCAGATCGCAGTCTTACCGGGAGACGGAACCGGACCGGAAGTGGTGGCCGAAGGAATCAAAGCGCTGGACGCCGCCTCCGCTCGGCATGGGTTTGAGCTTCAATACACGACATATGATATCGGCGGCGAACATTACAAGAAAACCGGAGAAGTCCTGCCCGATCATGTGATCGAGGCCCTTTCCGGAGCAGATGCCATTTTTCTGGGCGCCATCGGACATCCGGATGTCAAACCCGGGATACTGGAAAAAGGGATACTGCTGAAACTGCGCTTTACCCTGGATCAATACATTAACCTGCGGCCGGTGAAACTTTATGAGGGCGTTGCAACGCCGTTGAAAAATAAAACCGCAAAAGACATCGATTTTGTGGTGGTGCGGGAAAACAGCGAGGGACTTTACGCCGGCGCCGGCGGCACGCTCAAGCGCGGTACGGCCGATGAGGTGGCCATTCAGGAATCCATCAATACCCGGAAAGGCGTGGAACGTTGCATCCGTTATGCTTTTGAATATTGCCGGAAACGGAACAAGGCGAAAAAATTGACCCTGTGCGGCAAAACCAACGTATTGACCTTTGCCTTTGATCTGTGGGAACGGGCCTTTTATGAAGTGGCAAAGGAATATCCGGACATTGAAACCGATTATGCCCACGTGGATGCCATCTGCATGTGGATGGTGAAAAATCCGGAGTGGTTTGACGTCATCGTCACCGATAACATGTTCGGCGACATTATCACCGACCTGGGCGCCATGATCCAGGGCGGCATGGGTATTGCCGCGGGCGGCAATATTAATCCCGAAGGCGTTTCCATGTTCGAGCCCATCGGCGGGTCGGCCCCCCGTTACACGGGCAAAGGAGTGATCAATCCCATCGCGGCCATTTTGTCCGCACAGTTGCTGCTTGAAACCATCGGCCAGCCCGAGGCGGCCGCATCCATTGAATCCGCGGTCAAGAAAGTTCTGCAAGACGACATCAAGGACGTGGCTGCCGGAAAAATGGGGTATACCACCAGTGAACTGGGGGATCTTATCGCCAATTATATCAAAGAAGGCACAGGAGTCTGAAAGTGGAACAGATACCCATGACCCGACAGGGATATGAAGCGCTTCGAAAGGAATTGCACCATTGTAAATCCGTGCTGCGGCCCCAGACGATAAAAGCCATTGAAGAGGCCAGAAGTCATGGGGATCTTTCGGAAAATGCGGAATATTCGGCGGCCAAGGAGCGCCAGGGGTTCATTGAAGGACGGATAAATGAGCTGGAATACAAGCTGGCTCATGCCAATGTCATTGATCCGGATAAACTCAACAAGGACAGCGCGCTGTTTGGTTGCATCGTGGTGCTGGAAAATATTGATACCGGCGAAGAAGTCGAGTACCAGCTGGTGGGCCCGGATGAATCGGACGTCAAGGAAGGGCGTATATCGGTGTCATCTCCCATAGGAAAGGCCCTTTTAGGGAAAAAACTCGGTGATGAAATCATGGTTCAGGTTCCCGCCGGCCAGCGGCATTATGAAGTAATCAACATTCAGTAAACCATAGCAGCAATAGTATCAAGAACCGGCGGCGTCATCATATCAAAACGCCGCCATTTATAAGCAGTTTTTTGGAGGTACATCATGGCAAGGGTCACCATTGAGGATTGTTTGAAACGGATACCCAACCGTTTTTTTCTGGTGCATCTGACCGCACAGCGCGTTCGCCAGCTTTTGGACGGCAGTCCTCGGCTGATCAATGCAACCGGGAATGAAACCGTTGTGACCGCCCTGCGGGAAGTCGCATCGGGAAAAGTGTTTGTCAAGGAAGAAGAAAAAGAAGAATGACCCGTTTTACCCGCATATCAGGCGCCGGAAATGGTTACCGGTACCTGAACCGGGAAATCGGAAAAGCCATCCATCAGTATGGGATGATCGAAGACGGTGATCGCATTCTTGTCGGGGTCTCCGGCGGCAAGGACAGTCTTACCCTGCTGTGGACTTTGAATGAGCGCAGATCGCGGGTCCCGGTGTCCTATGAAATCTATGGGGTTTATATCGACCCGGGTTTTGACGGCGGATTTTCCGACCAGTTATCCGAATGGGCAGGACGCCGCGGCTTTTTCCTGCGCGTGGAATCTACTGATTGCGGGCTCGTAGCCCACAGCGAAATCAACCGGGAAAATCCCTGCTTTTTATGCGCCCGCCTTCGTCGAAAACGTATTTTTGAAGTCGCGGAAGAACTCAATTGCAACAAGGTCGCCTTTGGACATCACAAAGACGATATCATTGAAACATTTTTTATCAATATCTGCTATGCGGGCGCCATGTACACCATGCGTCCAAAGCAGTCGTTTTTCAACGGACGAATCACGGTGATTCGTCCCATGGCCTATGTGGATGAGGATCGGATTAAACGATTCGCCCGTGCCGGTGGATTTCCGCAATTCGAAAATCCGTGCCCTACATCAAAAACGTCAAAACGCGGGGAGATCAAAGCGCTTTTAAAACAGCTTTATGGCAGCAACAGGAATATAAAGGGAAACATTTTTCGATCCTTCAACCGCGTAAGGGCCGACTATTTTCTGTAAGCCCGTATTGACAGTTGCGTAAAACGTGGTTTTGCAAAACCATCATTACGGATTATGTTGTCATTATTTAAATAGATTTCAAGCGTTAACAATCTGCGACACCGGCGGCGCATGGTGTCGCCCGGGAGTCAATTATGAAATTATCCGAACCTGGCTTTGTTCAGGTTATGAAAGATATCCAGAACGAGCCGGATTACCGGAATATCGCTATTGACAAGGTGGGCATCAAGGGATTGCGGTATCCCATCACCGTTCTGGACCGCAACCGGGGCGAGCAGCATACCATCGCCTCCATCAATATGTATGTGGATCTTCCCCATGAGTGCAAGGGAACCCATATGAGCCGGTTCGTGGAACTGCTTCATCTTTTTCGACTGAAAATTTCCTTAAAGACCTTTTCCGAAATTCTTTCCGAGATGAAACAGCACTTAAACGCCGAATCCGCCCATATCGAGGTTTCTTTTCCGTATTTTATCGAAAAATGCGCGCCGGTGTCCCGGTCCGCCGGGCTTATGGATTATGCCTGCCGGTTGATCGGCAGTATTAATTCCGAAAGCCGCGTTGATCTGATTTCAGAGGTAGTGGTGCCCATTTCCTCGGTCTGTCCGTGTTCCAAGGAAATCAGCAATCAAGGCGCCCATAACCAGCGGGGGATGGTTCATCTCAAAACACGGTTTAAAAAATTTATCTGGATCGAGGATATGATCACGCTGGTGGAAAAAGCCGCCTCATGCGAGGTCTATTCGGTGCTGAAACGCTCCGACGAAAAACACATCACGGAAAAAGGGTTCGCCAATCCCAAATTCGTGGAAGATATTGTCAGAGACATTGCCCTGACCCTGAATCAGGACAAAAATATCACCTGGTTTTCGGTGGAAGTGGAAAATTTCGAGTCCATCCACAACCACAATGCCTATGCGTCCATCACAAAAGGTCAAAAACCCTAAAAAGCGATGAAAACCGTCTGTAGCCCGGCATTGGTCCCCATGATCAATTGATTTTAGCGATGATCCTTCGAATAATGGGATCAACGGTTTTATCCGGGGAGTTCAGCAGGATGGCGTAGCGGTAGAGTTTGCCGCTGTCCGAGACAATATAGCCGACACGGGTGCGCACCCCGTTTAAGGTTCCGGTCTTGTAATAGTCGTTTTCCTCAGCGGGCATTAAGCGGTGATAGGGCGCAAAGGCATCCAGAATTTTTATAAACATGGCCGCTGAGGCTCGATTCTTTCGGGACAGCCCGGACCCTTCCACCAGGACCAGCCCTTCGAGACCCGGTATTTCATCCGCATATCGGCTTGCCGCTGCCACGCCTTTTTCAAGGGTTCCCGGCGGTTGGTATATCGATGCGCCGATGGTGAGCAGCAACTGGTTGGCGATATAGTTATTGGAGTATTTCAATAGCCGCTCGATGATATCGGTGACAGTATATTTCGATGTGTGCCGGTATATCAGCCGGTGTGTCGCCGGATCGGCATGGCCGACCCGCAACCTTCCCGTAATGTTCATACCGGCAGCCCGGAAAAAGTGAACAAACAGCTCGCCGGCATAGGTGGTGATTTCATCACCGTCAAAGGAAAGGGTGATTCTTCCCTCTCGGCACTGTCCCGATTGAATCCGTTTCAGGGCCAGAGGCAGCAGGGGGGTCTGGGGTTCGGCGCTGGCGGGAACGCCGTTTTTGCGGATGAAATAAACCGTGTTGAAGTTTGCGCACAAGGCCCCGTTGGGGGCGTTGTAGGGATCCCGGGACAAGGTGGAGGCGCCGGGAATGTCAATGGGTTTGGTGAAAAAAGAATCATCCAGAATCACGTCGGCCGCCACGGGCAAGCATCCGGCGATGTGATCCGCGATGGTTTCAACGGTTTCGGAAATCAGCAGGGGATCGCCGTGTCCCTTGATGAAGAGATTGCCGGCCTCATCGGTGTAAAATTCGGTCCGAAACCGGTAATCCGGTCCGAGATAATGCAGGGCCGCCAGAGCCGTGAACACTTTCAGTGCGGACGCCGGGACGAGTTTTTGATCGGCGTTTTTACTGAAAATGATCGTGCCGTCAGGTCCGGCGATGACGACGGCGTCACGCGTGCCGATCAATCCGGAGATGCCCAAGGGGTCACCCGCCTGGGCATGCAGACGGGTGCTGCTCAATAGCAGCAGACAAAACAAAAATAACGCCAGGATCCGGCAAAACAAATATCGCCTGCATGTTTGTGGACGCATCGAATTTATCCGACTGTTTAAGCGTGGTTACGTTCGGGTATCGAGAATAAGCGTCACCGGCCCGTCATTGACCAGGGAGACATCCATCATGGCCCCGAAAATGCCGGTTTTGACGGAAACGCCGATTTGTTTCACATTGTCGATGAAATCCGTGTAAAGACGGTTTGCAAGATCCGGAGGAGCGGCGTTGGTAAACGAAGGACGACGGCCTTTGCGGCAATCCCCCAACAGCGTGAACTGGGAGACCACCAGCATTTCCCCGTGTATATCCACCAGGGAACGGTTCATTTTACCCGCCTCATCTTCAAAAATGCGCAAGCCGGTGATTTTATCCGCCAGAACTGAGGCGTCCGTTGATCCGTCATCATCAGCGATTCCCAGCAGCACCAGCAGACCGGGACCGATATCGCCCACAATACGGCCGTCAACGGTCACGGCACTTTGTTTGACTCTTTGAATCACGGCGCGCATGCTTTGCTATATAGGCCGATGCCGCGTCAACTGTCAAGACCCTTGCGTGTCATGGACAAACCGGATTCCGGGTTGCTCAGTTTTTCCCTTTGCTGCATTGTCCGGGGATCCGTTGCCGCAATGCCTTTATTCCCTTGACACATCCGCGGGTTGTGTCTTAGATAGAAGTCTTTTCATATGCGCTATGCAGTCATATAACCGCCCGCTGTGTCTTGTCGGCGATGGCCCGTTTTTGGAGGAAGTGAAGTAATGGATTACAAGAATACACTCAATTTGCCGTCTACCCGGTTTCCCATGAAGGCGAATCTGGCCAATCGTGAGCCCCTGCAGCTTGAACAATGGGAAGAGCAGGATCTTTACGCCCAGGTCAGAAAAGCGTCCCGGGGAAGACCGGCATTTGTTCTGCATGACGGCCCCCCTTATGCCAACGGCAACATTCATATCGGCACGGCCTTGAATAAAATTTTAAAGGATATGGCGGTTCGATCCCGGCAAATGAGCGGCTATGACGCCGCGTTTGTTCCCGGCTGGGATTGTCATGGTCTGCCCATCGAACATAATGTCGACAAGCAGCTGGGCGAAAAGAAACAAGAGATGTCCATTGTGGATATCCGCAAGGCCTGCAGGGGCTATGCGGAGAAATTCATCGATATTCAGCGTTCGGAATTCAAGCGGCTGGGAGTAATGGGCCAGTGGGACGATCCGTATCTCACCATGGCGTTTGCCTACGAAGCGGTGATTGCCGGAAAGTGCGCGCAATTCGCCATGGACGGCAGTCTTTATCGGAGTAAAAAGCCCATTTACTGGTGTTGCAGTTGCAAAACCGCCCTGGCGGAAGCGGAAATTGAATATGGCGATGAGAAATCCCCATCGATTTACGTAAAATTTCCGTTGACCGGGAACGTGGGGGACGTGCATCCGGATCTGGCCGGTAAACCCGTCGCACTGGTGATCTGGACGACCACGCCCTGGACGTTGCCGGCCAATCTGGCGGTGGCCCTGCACCCGGATATTGTCTATTCGGTCATCGAAACCGATGCCGGGGATGTGCTGATTTTAGCCCGGGAGCGCATTGCCGACTGCATGAAGGCTTTTGATATTCCGTCGTATCGAATTATTGCCGACGTGGATCCCACGCTGTTGGAAAATCAGACCTGTCGTCACCCTCTTTTCGAACGGGATTCCCTGATCGTTCTCGGTACCCACGTGACCCTGGAAACCGGCACCGGCTGTGTGCACACGGCGCCGGGCCACGGCCGGGAAGACTTTGACGTGGGCACCGCCTATGGTCTTGAGCCTTATTCGCCGGTAGAAGACAACGGATGTTTTACCCAAGAGGTGGCTGATTTTGCCGGACAGTTCGTTTTTTCCGCAGATGCCGGCATCATCGAGCGACTTGGCGAAACCGGTGCGCTGCTGGCATCCGGGACCATCACCCATTCCTATCCCCACTGCTGGCGGTGTAAAAAACCGGTTATCTTCCGGGCCACCCCCCAGTGGTTTATTTCCATGGAAAAAACGGGATTGCGCGAAAAAGCCCTGGCCGCCATCGACACGGTCACCTGGATCCCTGCCTGGGGTCGCGACCGGATTTACGGTATGATCGAAAAACGCCCGGACTGGTGTGTTTCCCGTCAGCGCTCCTGGGGAGTTCCCATAACGGTTTTTTACTGCCGGAATTGTGACAGGATCATCATGAACGCGGCGATTATGGACCGGATTCACTCGTTGTTTGCCGAACACGGGGCCGACATCTGGTTTGAAAAAGACGCCGCATTTTTCCTTCCGGAAAATACCGCGTGCGATGCCTGCGGCGGCAGGAGCTTTGACAAGGAAAATGATATCTTAGATGTCTGGTTTGATTCCGGAGTCAGTCATGCCGCTGTTCTGGAAAAACGTCCTGATCTTCGCTGGCCGGCGGATTTATACCTGGAAGGAAGCGATCAGCATCGAGGATGGTTTCACAGTTCCCTGCTGACGGCGGTGGGGATTAACGGCGCGGCGCCGTACCGAAGCGTGCTGACCCACGGATTCGTGGTGGATGGCGACGGCAAGAAAATGTCCAAGTCCATAGGCAATGTCATCTCACCGGAAAAGGTGATCAACCGGTATGGGGCCGAAATTCTCAGGCTCTGGGTGGCCGCGTCGGATTACCGTGACGACATCCGGATTTCCGAAAAAATTCTGACCCAGCTCAGCGATGCGTACCGTCGCATCCGTAATACCTGCCGGTTCATTCTCGGCAATCTTTATGATTTTAAACCGGAGCAACATGTCGTTGATGTGGGGACCATGCCGGAGATAGACCGATTTCTGCTGCATCGGTTGGGGCAGTTGATTGCAAAATCCACCGCTGCCTATACGGCATATGAATTTCATACGGTGTATCACGCCCTGCACAATTTCTGTACCCTGGATCTGTCCGCGTTTTATCTTGATATTTTAAAAGACCGGCTCTACACGTCGGCTGCCGCCTCCAGCCAGCGGCGAAGTGCGCAGACGGTCATCTGGCAAGTGGCCGATTCCATTGCCAGGATCATGGCGCCCATACTGCCGTTTACCGCCGAAGAAATCTGGACCCATATGCCGGCAACATCCACCAAGGAAAGCAGCATCCATCTGGCGGCCTTTCCGAACATGGATTCCATATATGATAATGAAGTGCTGGCGGCAAAATGGCGCCGGATTCTCGATGTTCGCCAGGAAGTGACCAGAGCTCTTGAAACCGCCCGGGCCGCCAAAATTATCGGTCATTCCTTGAATGCCGCGGTTACTCTCTGCTGCAAGGATGCTCTTTATGACGGCTTGCTGCCCTATGCCGATGAACTCAAGACCATTTTTATCGTCTCCGAGGTGACCCTGGCCCGATCGGAAACCTGCAGCACATCCTGCACCCCCTCCGGCATGGACGGTCTGGCCATCCATGTCGAGACCGCCGCCGGCGGAAAATGCAACCGATGCTGGGTCGTCCATCCCAGCGTGGGGGCCGACAATCAATATCCGGATGCCTGCAAACGCTGTCGTGCGGTCCTCAAGGAGATATCTGCTGTCTGAACAACGGCTGTCAATGAATTTACAATGCACCAGGTGAGGGCATGACCACAAGAAATATCGCGGGCCGGATCCGCCGCAGGCGGGAACATCAAGGGGATCTCGGATGCTGAACGGTAAATACCGATTGCTGCTGGTCGTGTCCCTTTTGGTGGTGTTGGTCGATCTGGTAAGCAAGTATCTGATTCTTGCCCATGTGGGCCTGCATGAAAGCATTACGATCATTCCCGGTTTTTTCGATATTGTGCATGTCAAAAATCCGGGGGCCGCGTTCGGCTTGTTCGCGCAGCAGGATCCGGCAATCCGGAATGCAGTGCTGATTACCGCATCGTTTGTTGCCATCGGCGTTATTTTGTATCTGTTTCACCAGAGCCCGACGACGTATCCCATCCTGTCAGCCGGTTTCGCGCTGATTCTCGGCGGGGCCGCCGGCAACATGATCGATCGGATCCGGTGGGGTGAGGTTGTTGATTTTTTCGATATTTATATCGGCCCATACCACTGGCCCGCGTTTAACGTCGCCGACAGCGCCATATCCGTCGGCATGGCAATATTCGTCTATTACGTTATTATCCGTAAAGTACCATTATAAGAGTGAAGATGGTGGCCGTTATTTTGTAACCGGTCTCAGGAGTTTTCGCTGACCGGCCATACCCTTCCATGGAGATTCCCATGTTTCCGATTCTGATCGAGATTGGTCCCTTTACCATCCATACCTACGGTTTTTTTGTCGCCCTGGGCCTGTTGGCCGGCATTTTTCTCGCCGGCCGGGAAGCCCGGCGGCTGGGTCTTGACGCCGATAAAATCATTGATATGTGTTTTTACATCGTTGTAGCGGCCATTGTGGGGTCCCGTCTTCTTTACGTGATCCAGAATCCTGAAACATTTCAGGGCGCGCCTTTAGAAATATTTAAAATATGGAAAGGCGGTCTGGTGTTTTACGGCGGGTTTGCCGGCGCCCTGGTGGTGGTGCTTGTCTATTTGCGAATCCATCATCTGCCGTTGGGGAAAATTGCCGATATCGCGGCGGTATCCATTCCGCTGGGGCATTTTTTCGGACGGCTGGGATGCTTATCCGCCGGGTGTTGTCACGGCAAGATCTGCGAATATCCGTGGGCCGTCACTTTTAGCCATCCCGAAGCCCTGGCGCCTCTGCAAGTCCCTTTGCATCCCACTCAGGTATATGAAGCCGTCGCCAATCTGTTTATTTTTCTGGTTTTGTTTTTATCCCGGCACCGGAAACGCTATCATGGGCAGCTTTTTTTGATATATGTCATGCTTTACGGCGGTATCCGGGCGATTATCGAAATCTTCAGAGGAGATTTCAGGGGAACGGATCTTTTCGGTATTTTTTCCGTCTCCCAGGCCGCAGGCATCCTCTTTGCTCTTGCCGCGCTTGTCCTGCTGATTATTTTCAGAAAAAAAACCCTGTCATAACCGGTCATGCCTGAAATCAAATATAAGCAATTAAACCAGCATCTCGTCGAAGCCAGAGACGGCGGTTTTCCCCCGGTCTACCTCTTTTATGGAGAGGAATTTCTATATGAACAGGCCGCCAGGGCCGTTGTGACGGCCGTTCTTCCGGATGCTTCCCGGCATCGGCTTCAGCATGAAATCCATCATGCCGATGACGGCGGACTGGCGGAAGTTATGGAACACCTGACGACCTATTCCTTTTTCTCCCACAGCAATGTCCTGGAATTCCGATATCCATCACTGTTCACCTCCCGTTTCGAGTCGGGCAAACTGATCCAGCGCATTCAAAAAGCCCATGAAAATTCCGAAGCGGCCCTTGCCCGCCGGCGCTACCTGGAACTGCTGGGCCGGCTGCGGATCGATCCGGAAGAAATCACAGCTTCCAATATTAATGACAAACTGGCTGTTGACGTGCCCGCTTTTGGCGATATTGCCTGGCTGCTGGCCATCAATGAGGATTGCGTTAACAATCGGTTAACCGCTCCGGAATATTCCACGGACATGGAAATGCTTATGCGCGTGGTGAAAAAGGGGTTTCCCGGAAGCAAGCATCTGCTTATCATCAGCGACTCGGTCGATAAACGAACCGGGCTCTATGGCGCCATCCGCGATGCCGGTGTGATCGTGGATTGCACCATTCCCAAAGGAACACGCAAGGCCGACCGGGATGAGCAACGACGTATTTTTCTGGAGCATGCCGTGAAGATCACGGAAAAATCGGGAAAAATTCTTGATATCAGTGCATTTGACGCGATGGTCGGCCTGATCGGTTTTGATATGCGCCTGTTTGACGCGGACCTTGAAAAACTGATCCATTATGCTCAGGGCCGGCAACGCATCACGGCCGCCGACGTCCGGGCCGTTCTTAACCCCATGCGGGAAGATCCGATATATGAACTGACCGGCGCCATCGCGGATCGTAATCTTAACAAGGCCCTGTCCGTTTTGTTTTCGCTTCTGGAGTCCGGCATCCATGAGTTGCAGATCATCATGGCA